>JAIOJO010000512.1 GCA_019911985.1 Sulfuricellaceae bacterium
ATTATGACCGTCTTTTTTCCCAATTCATCGATATCCTGATATTGCGTAAGGCGTTGAGCGCCCTGGATAGCCTAGGCGGTTTGTCACAGTGGTGCGATGAAGGAGATATGTTGCGCGCCCTGTATGCCGAGTTCGGGAAACTGGATGTGGTTGCGCCGGGGTTGCCCACCTTCTCGGAGTTCCTGGAAACCCACATCCAGCGTATCCGTTTCTACCTGAATAACCCTTTCCCTGAACACCGTCCGGTGTTCACCCAGTCTAACGCCTTAATGAAGTTGCTAACCGAACGTCTGCGGTGGAGTGGGCGCTTTGAGGATCACTATTTCGTGGTGCTGGTGGACGAGTATGAAAACTACGCCGATTACCAGCAACGCATCGTCAATACCAGACTGAAACAGAGTCGACGCGAGGATGGTGTTACCTACCGTTTATTCATGCGTAGCGGTGGCCTGCGTACCCGAGAAACGCTAGCTCCTAGTCAATTGATCGAGGAAACACACGATTACCGACGGCATGCCTTAGACGAAGAAATGGCCTTCAATGATTTCAAGGCCTATGTTCTAGCCGTGGCTAATCGCTATCTAGAACAAAACCCCTATTTCCGGGAAAAGGCGCTGACCCGATTGGAGGACATGCTGCAAGACCTGTCTCCCGAGGAGGAAGCACGCCTGATGGCGGGTGGCAAGCGTGCCCCGCCATTGGTTGATTGGGTAAAAAAACAGTTCCCTCAGCACGCCGCCGATATCCTGGCCTGGATGGACACGGAACAGGAACCCCTGCGCCAAGCCACGGCTATTGTTCTGTTCAATCAAGGCAAGCCAGTAGATAAGGTATTGGCTGCTTTTCGCAGTCAGAACAAGGATGCTAGGGATTGGTACCATAACTACAGTCGTGGTGCGCTGCATTGGCTGTGCCGTCTTTACCACCAGGACAAACGTTATGCCGGGCTGAATCAATTAGTAGGGCTGTCAGGCAACACTATCCGGGTGTTTTTGGATTTCTGCCATGCCATCTTTGCCAAGTGGCTTGAGACGGGTGCGAGCACTTTGCCTATATCTCATACTATGCAAAATGAGGCTATTCGGCGCCAAGCAAGAATCTTCCGCGAGAACCTGCGTTCCGCCGAACATGCTCCGCGCGAGGTGAACAAACTTGTTGAGCGTTTGGGGAGGCTGTTCGAGGCCAAGCACAAGAGCCCGAAACAGAGCGAATCTGAGGTCAACCACTTTGCTATTCCAAGAATGGACGAAGACGAGCGGCGCGAGCAACTGGAGGAATGGCTTAACGATGCCTGGTACGAAGGAGCTTTGCGGCGGCTGGAAGGCACCAAGCAAAAAAGCCTGGAGGATTTGCGTTTGACCGACTGGCAACTGGTTCCTTGGTTCGCTCCGCTGTTCAATCTTTCCACCCGGCGCAAGAAAAAGCTCACCCTCAAGCCGAACGAGTGTTTCGATCTTTTCGCAGGAGATCAGGAAACTTGGACTAGACTGTTCAAACAATTTGACCTCAAGTTTCAGGCAACATCACAAGACGATGAGGCTGTATCTGGTAAACAAGTAACTCTACTTTGAATTCCAACTGGGTTTTAAACCCGGCTATGGCCATTGGTGCTGCAAGTGCTCTTGCCAGCTAAGCTGGGTCTGGAAGAAGGCCAAGCGGATGTGGCGGTTTGCAACCCGCCCTACCTACCGGCGACCGATATTCCTGGCGTACACGAAATCCTCCGTGCGGTAGATTTGCATCAATGCGTATCTGCAAAGCGGGTGACGACAGAAATTGTGTTCATTGCCCAAAATCTGCGTCTGCTCCGCCCTGGCGGCGAGTTGGCCGTCATCGTCCCAGATGGTTTGGCAACGCACCATCATTACGCTGACCTACGCCAGGCGTTGTGCGAGTGCCATGGCTTGTATCGGGTCATCCAGTTGCCAGATCGCTTCTTTGCTCAAACGGAGGCGCGCACCCACATCTTATATCTGCGTAAACAGGCTGGGACAGCCAATGAAATTCGCTTGGCGGGCGCGGCGACGGATGGTGGTCTAACGGAGGATGTGGTGATTTCCCCGAGTCTTGCTCGAACTCGCCTGGATTACAGCTTTCACTCCTATGCCGCCGCGTATAATTCCACCGTTATCACGTTGCGCGATTTGGGTGCCGAGGTGATGCGTGGTCTGTTTACCCATAAGGAATGTCAGTCTGACAAACTGCCTTTTTTTCACACCACGGATTTCAAACGCTTTCCAAAAGGACGGGTCGCCTATCCTATATACGCCGATCTAGCAGAGCGTTGGACGGCGCAAGCAGGTGATTTCCTCATTCCCCGCGTCGGTGCACGTTGCCTACATTACTCGGCTAGGGTTGTCTCGGGGCATCCGGTCATGACCGACTGTGTTTACCGTATTCGAGTGGCACCCCAATGGAGACAAGCTGTTTGGAAGGCGTTATCTTCAACGGAAGGAATTCGTTGGCGTCAGCAGGCAGGGCATGGTGTTTGTGCACGCGTATTGAGTAAGGAAATGCTGCTGGAATTTCCTGTGAGTGTGACAACTTGAAGCAACTGAGGGAGCGTTTCTAGCCTTTTGTTTTATTGGCTTTTGTACTTGCCACATGTAGTTGCTAGCGGTATCGTTGTGTCCCGTTATTTTGCCTCCTAGTAAAGTCTATCCATGCCCTCCGAATTCGAACTGATCCGCCGCTTTTTCACCCGGCCCGTCCAGCACACCGAGCTGGGCGTGGGCGACGACGCCGCGCTGATCCGCGTGGCCGCCGGGATGGAGTTGGCGGTATCCGCCGACATGCTGGTGGAAGGGCGGCATTTTTCCTCCAGCGACAGCCCCGGCGCGCTCGGCTACAAGACGCTGGCGGTGAATCTGTCCGACCTCGCGGCGATGGGCGCGACGCCGCGCTGGGCGACGCTGGCCCTGGCCTTGCCCGCGGCCGACGAGAAATGGCTGCAGGGGTTTGCCGGCGGCTTCTTCGGCCTGGCGCAAAAACATAAAGTGGATTTGATCGGCGGCGACACCACTCGCGGCCCCTTGACGCTGTGCGTCCAGATCATGGGCGAAGTGCCGGCCGGGCGCGCCTTGCGCCGCAGCGGCGCGCAGCCGGGAGACGACATCTGGGTGTCCGGCGTGCTGGGCGATGCGGCGCTGGCGCTGGCGTTCCGCCAGGGCCGGGTCGAGTTGGACCGGCGCGAGGCCGCCGCCTGCCTGCCCAAGCTCTACCTGCCCACGCCCCGGGTGGAATTGGGCTGCGCGCTGCTGGGCATCGCCACGAGCGCCATCGACATCTCCGACGGCCTGCTCGCCGACCTCGGCCATATCCTGGAGGCCTCGCGGGCGGCGGCGGAAATTCGTTTCGACGACTTGCCCAAATCCGATGTGCTGCGCGCCCATCTCGGCGACGCAGCGGTGCGCGATTGCCTGCTGGCCGGAGGCGACGACTACGAACTGTGTTTCACCGCCCCGGCGGAGCGGCGGGCCGCTCTGGCCGAACTCTCGGCGCGCCTGGACTTGCCGCTGACACGCATTGGCGCGATACGCGGCGGCGCGGGCCTGGTGTTGCGGGACGGAGCCGGGCAGGCGATGACGACGGAGGCCACAGGCTATGACCACTTCGCTTAAAATCCAGCCCGGCTGGCGCTTTCTCCTCAGCCATCCTGCCCATCTGCTGTCCTTCGGTTTCGGCAGCGGCCTCAGCCCGAAAGCGCCGGGCACGGCGGGGACGCTGGCCGCCTATCCCCTGTTCGGCTTGCTGTGGCTGCTGCACTTGAACCTCTACGCCTACCTTGCCGTGGTGGCGGTCTTGTTTCTGGCGGGAATCTGGTTTTGCGGTGTTACCGGGCGCGCTCTGGGCGTGGACGATTACGGCGGTATCGTCTGGGACGAAATCGTCGCGATGCTGCTGGTGCTGGCCTACACGCCGCTAAGCTGGCCGTGGTTCGCCGCCGCCTTCCTGCTGTTCCGCTTGTTCGACATCTGGAAACCCTTCCCCATCCGCTATGTCGACCGGCACGTCCACGGCGGCTTCGGCGTAATGCTCGACGACTTGCTGGCGGCGGGCTATGCGCTTATCGTGCTGAAAAGCGGCCAATGGCTGTTGGCCGCTTAGAGGCTGTCTTAACAAATCCTGATCCCGCGCTGGCGGCAAGCTGGTTTCAGGGCGCGACGCGGGTCGCGCGATTTGGTCATTCCAAATAAGCGGCCCGCAACAAAGCCCTGGGGGCCAGCCCGAAGGATTGAGGCGATAAGCTTGCGTGAGCGTTGTTACAGCTCGCTGATTTGGAATAACCAAACAGCACTCGCTGCACCTAGCTCACGCAAGCTTATAGCCTCAACGCGGGATCAGGATTTGTTAAGACAGCCTCTTAGATCAATTTGCAATAAAACCGGCATGAATCTTCCCTCTCCCCTAGCCCCTCCCCCGTAGCGGGGGAGGGGTGCGCGACAGCGCGGGAGAGGGTGCCCTTCATGTTTTTATTGAGAAATGGAAATAGATCGGGAGAAAACGATGGTAGACGACGAAATCTACCGCCTCGCCGAAGAAGTCGGCGAGGCGCTGAAAGCGCTGGGCTGGATGATGGTCAGCGCCGAATCCTGCACCGGCGGCTGGGTAGGCGAAGCGGCGACCGCCGTGCCGGGCAGCTCGCGCTGGTACGACCGCGGCTTCATCACCTACAGCAACGAAGCCAAGCAGGACATGCTCGGCGTGAGCGCCGCCACGCTGGAACAACACGGCGCGGTGAGCGGCGCGACCGTGGCCGAAATGGCGGCGGGCGCCTTGCGGCGTAGCCGGGCGCAGGTGGCGCTGGCGATCAGCGGCATCGCCGGGCCGCAAGGCGGCATGCCGGACAAGCCGGTGGGCACGGTGTGGTTCGCCTGGGCCTTGCGCGACGGCCGGGTCGGCAGCGAGCGCCATCAATTCTCCGGCGACCGGCAGTCGGTACGGCGCCAAGCTGTCGCGCATGCCTTGCGCGGCGTGCTGGAACGGATCAATCCGGGGACGGCGCAAGGCCAAGCCTAAGCCGACGGTGATTTTGACCTAATCTATTGATGGGCCGAACGTATCGGTAGCACAATGAGCCACCATGGATCGCTTGTCCCGCCTCTACGCCCTGCACCGCCAACTGGCCGGCCGCCGCTATCCGGTATCGCACCAGGAATTGCGGGAAGAACTGGGCTGCTCCCGCGCCACTCTCAACCGCATCATCCAGGATTTGCGCGTCCACTTCGATGCTCCCATCGAGTACGACCGCGAGGCCAACGGCTACCGTTACGAACACGGCAAGCGCTTCGAATTGCCGGGCCTGTGGTTCAGCGCCAAAGAACTGGAATCCCTCCTCGCCATGCAAAGCTTGCTGGCCGGGCTCCAGCCCGGCCTGCTGGATAGCCTGCTCGCCCCCTTCCGCCAGCGCGTGGAAGCCGTTCTCGCCTCCGAACACCTCGGCCAGGGGGAAGCCCTGCGCCGCGTCCGCATCCTTCCCCTCGCCGTCCGCGCCGTGGACGGCGGCCACTTCCAGGCCATAGCCGGCGCCCTGCTGGGCCGCAAGCGGCTGCAAATCGCCTACCGGGGGCGCGAACGCAACGCCGAAACCCGGCGCGAAATCTCCCCCCAGCGCCTGATTCACTACCGCGACAACTGGTATCTAGACGCCTGGTGCCACCAGCGCGACGCCCTGCGCAGCTTTGCGCTGGATCGGGTGCATGAGGCGCGCGCCCTCGACGCGCCTGCACTCGATATTCCCGAAGCCGCCCTCGACGTCCACTTTGCCTCCGGTTACGGCATCTTCGCGGGCAGCGCGCAACACACCGCCGTCCTGCGCTTCACCCCAGAACGCGCCCGTTGGGTGGCGGAAGAACGCTGGCATCCCGAGCAGCAAGGACGGTTTCTGGAAGACGGCCGCTACGAATTGCACATTCCCTACTCCGATCCGCGCGAACTGGTGATGGATATTCTCAAATACGGGCCGGACGTGGAGGCGGTCGGGCCGGAGAATTTACGCCGGCTGCTCTACGAGCGGCTGGAGTCGGCTTTGGCGCAATACCGCAGCATCCATACTGAAACCAAATAGGAAACACCATGAACGACACAGCCCGACTTCCTGCCTACCCCGACGACGAACTCGCCAATCTCGACCTGCCCGGCATCATCGGCCTGATGATAGCCGACGAAGACCGCGTACCGCGCAACGTGATCGACGAATGCGCCCGGCGTGGCGACACGATGGTCGAACAGTTGAGCGGCCTGATCGAAGACAACCGCGACTGGTGGATCGAGCCGGCGGGAGAATGGTGGCTAAAACTGCACGCCGTCATGATTCTCGGCCTGATCCCAAGCGAGCGCGCCGGGCTGTTGCTGGTGAAATTCATGCGCCGCCTATCGCGCGAGGAAGATCACGATTTACAAGACTGGCTGGCCAGTTGCTGGCCCGCCCTGTTCCTCAACAAGCCGGAAAATGTGCTGCCGACACTGCGCGCGCTAGGCGAGGATCGCGCAGTGGATTGGTATATCCGAACGTGTGCCATAGAAGCAGTCGTGGCAGCAGCACGCCGGCAGGGAAACGATACGCTTGAAAGCGCGCTGGAATGGCTGGCGGGAATTGTCGCCAACGAGGAAGAAGACTGGGACTTGCGCCTGTGTTCCGGTAACACACTGCTTGATTTTCCGCGCGCCGAATACCGACTGCTGCTGGAGGGCATGGCGGCAAGACAGAGCGGCTGGGGCGTGCATTTTTCCCAGGATAACGTCCGGCAGGCTTATGCGGCCATGCAGGATAAAGCCGACTGGGATCGCTTCGACGACCCGTGGAAATTCTACACGCCCAGCGAGATCGCGGCGCGCCAGCAACGCTGGGAAAAAGAAGACGCGGAAAACGATGCGGGCGAAAGGGATGGCGATTACGGCTATGACGAAACTTTTTTCCCCGAACCCTATGTCCGCGCAGAGCCGAAAATCGGCCGCAACGATCCCTGCCCGTGCGGCAGCGGCAAGAAATATAAAAAATGTTGCTTGGCTAAAGATGAGGCAGGGGGCGGCATTTTTTAGGGATCGATTGCCTCAACAGGCTCAGGTTTTGAAACAGTTGGAGTGATACAAGGATAGGCCACGCCAAAGCCTTCGGCCTGCTGTTGGTTTGGTCGGCCTGAATGTTGTGCTATCATTTGATGGCACAATTAAGGAGATCAAACATGGACACTTTTACTATCCGCGATTTGCGCGAGCGCACCGGCGATCTGGTTCGGGGCGCCGAGGCGGGCAAGTTGTCGCTCGTGACCAAGCATGGCCAGCCGGTTTTCTTGGCGGTGCCGTTTGACGAAACGCTGGTCAAGGAGGGCGTGCGCATCGACTTGGCAATCAAGTTGTTTGACGAGAACGTACTGTCGACGGGGCAGGCGGCCAAATTGGCCGGGATTCCGCTCGCAGAGTTTCTGAAAATCTGTTCGGAACAGGGCGTTCCCGTGGTGCGTTACGCACCTGAGGAAATCGAAGAAGAACTCAAGGCCGTCGATGAATTGCGTCGTCGCTGATGCCGGCCCGCTCATCGCGCTAGCGAAGCTGGAGTTGCTGGACCTTCCCCGTCGTACTTTTGGGCAGATTCTGGTTCCGCAAACTGTGCTGGACGAATGCCGCGAGCAGATCTACAGCCGTGACGCCATGCTCATCGGCGAAGCCGTGAACAACGGCCTTATCGAGATCAGGCCTGATATTCCGTGGCCAGCAGAGTTACTAGAGCCTCGGTTGGATGCCGGAGAGCTTGCCGCATTGGCTATGGCGCTTCAGTCCCGCGCCGGTTTGCTGATCGATGAAGCGCGCGGGCGGCGCGAGGCCGCGAAGCTGGGGATCAAGGTCGTGGGCATGTGCGGCTTGCTCTTGTTCGCCAAGCGCGAGGG
>JAIOJO010000513.1 GCA_019911985.1 Sulfuricellaceae bacterium
GCACATATACAGCAGCCTGGGATTGGCCCGCTCGGCCTCGCGCCGCCATTTCTCGAAGTCCGCTCCGTTGTGGATACCCGCCGGAAGGCGCGCATCGTAAAAGGCGAAAACCCGCTCCTCGTCCACCAGCACGTCCTGGCGGCGGGACTTATGCTCCAGTTCCTCGATCTCGGCGGCGAGGCGGCGGTTGTGCTCGAAAAACGGGGCGCGGGTATGGAACTCGCCCGCCACCAGCGCGCCGCGGATAAAAATTTCACGCGCGGCGGCCGGGTCGAGCGGGCCGTAGTGGATGCGGCGGCGCGATACCAGGGTAAGGCCGTAGAGCGTGACGCGCTCGTAGGCGCTGACCTGGGCCGGCCCCTTCTCCCAATGGGGATCGAAGTAGTGGCGGCGCAGCAGGTGGGCAGCCGCTTGCTCCACCCATTCCGGCTCGATTTTGGCATTGGTGCGGGCGAACAGCTTGGTGGTTTCGGTGAGTTCGGCCGCCATCACCCATTTCGGCCCTTTCTTGTGCAACACCGAGCCGGGAAAGAGGAGGAATTTGATTTCCCGCGCGCCGAGATACTCCAGGCCTTCGGCTTTCAGGCCGACGTTGCCGAGCAGGCCGGCGAGCAGGGCGCGGTGGACTTCCTCGTAGCCGGCCGGGATTTCGTTCGGGCGCAACCCCATTTCCACCGCCTGGGTGTGAAGCTGGCCGTGGATTTCGCGCCACTCGCGCATGCGCGAGTAGGAGAGGAAGTTGTCGCGGCACAAATCCATCAGCTTGCGCTTGGATTTCTGGTGCTTCAGGGCTTCGTCGTAGAACGTCCACAAGTGCTGGAAGGCCAGGAAGTCCGATTGCTCGTCGGCAAAGCGGCGGTGCGCCTGGTCCGCCGCCTGCTGGCGCTCCATCGGCCGGTCGCGGGGGTCTTGCACCGACAGCGCGGCGGCGATGACCAGCACTTCGCTCAGGCAATTGCGCTTCACGGCTTCCAGGATCATACGGCCGATGCGCGGATCGATCGGCAGCTTGCCCAACTGGCGGCCGGTGTCGGTGAGTTTGCGGCCCTCGTCCACCGCGCCCAGTTCCTCCAGCAGCTTGAAGCCGTCGGTAATCGCGCGGGAATCGGGCGGTTCGAGGAAAGGGAAGTCCTCGATGTCGGCCAGCCCCAGGGTTTTCATGCGCAGGATCACGGCGGCCAGATTGCTGCGGCGGATTTCCGGGTCGGTGTAGGCCGGACGCGCCTGGAAATCGGCTTCGGAATAGAGGCGCACGCACACCCCGCTCATCACCCGGCCGCAGCGCCCGGCGCGCTGGTTGGCGGAAGCCTGGGAGATGTTCTCCACCTGCAGCCGCTCCACCTTGGCGCGGTAGCTGTAGCGCAGGATGCGCGCCTGGCCGGGGTCGATGACGTAGCGGATGCCGGGGACGGTGAGCGAAGTTTCCGCCACGTTGGTCGCCAACACGATGCGCCGCGCGCCGCCGGGGCGGAAAATGCGCTCCTGCTCGGCGGCGGACTGGCGGGCATAGAGGGGCAGGATTTCGGTGCCGGGAGCTTGTCCTCGGGAGCCTTGGCCGGGGAGGTGGTGCTTGCGCAGCGCCTCGGCGGTGTCGCGGATTTCCCGCTCGCCGGGGAGAAAAATCAGAATATCGCCCGCCCCCAGCCGCGACACCTCGTCCACGGCGTCGAGCAAGGCCTGCTCCAGGTCGGGCTCCTCGCCCTCGTTCTCCGCCTTGGAAGCGGGCGGCGGGCGATAGCGCACTTCCACCGGGTAGAGGCGGCCCGACACTTCGATCACCGGGGCATCGCCGAAATGCCGCGAGAAGCGCGCGGCGTCGATGGTGGCCGAGGTGACGATGACCTTCAGGTCGGGGCGGCGCGGCAGGATTTGCTTGAGATAGCCCAGCAGAAAGTCGATGTTCAGGCTGCGCTCGTGGGCCTCGTCGATGATGATCGTGTCGTAGGCGTCGAGATAGCGGTCGTGCTGGGTTTCCGCCAGCAGAATGCCGTCGGTCATGAGCTTGATGTAGCTGTTCTCGCCCAGCTTGTCGGCAAAGCGCACCTTGTAGCCCACGATCTGGCCCAGCGGCGACTGCAGTTCCGCCGCGACGCGGCTGGCGACGGTGCGGGCGGCGATGCGGCGCGGCTGGGTATGGCCGATCAGGCCGGATACGCCGCGCTTCAATTCCAGGCAAATTTTCGGCAACTGGGTAGTCTTCCCCGATCCGGTTTCGCCGCAGACGATGACCACTTGGTTTTTTTCGATGGCGGCGGCGATGTCCGCCCGGCGGGCGCTGACTGGCAGTTCCTCGGGGAAAGCCGGCCTCGGCAGGGATTCGAGACGCTTCCGGCGGATTGCGGCGGATTGCTCCAAGCGCTGTTGCAGCTTCATCAGCACAAGCTCGGGAAGCTTGCCGCCTTCCAGGCGCGGGCGGATTTTCTGCATCTCCCGCCGCAGGACATGGCGGTCGCGCGCCATGCATAAGTCCAAAAGGGCGCTTAGGCCGTCAAGCTGATTTTTCACGTAACAAGCTGAATAATTTTATAAAAATCATATTATACACGGCCCGGCCTGTCTTCCCGGCAGGGCAGCGGAAAATACCTCAAAAAATTGTTGACCAAATAACTAAGAATTATCTATACTTTGTCTAAACTATTGGATTCGAATAAATCTTGCCCGCAAACGAATCGGGCGCGGCGCGTTTCCTCAAAATGTAACAAACAGGCATTAGTATTCCCGGACAGAGCGCAGGAGCCGACAACAAGCGGCTCCCGTTTTACCCTCCCCTCTTTGGAGCGACCGTAAAGGCGCTCCATTTTTTTGCCTATTTATTACGGATATAGAGTGCATCGTCGAAAGTGCTCACCCACTGCGGGCGGTAAGCCACCATCATGGACATGGCCATGCCGCCCATCATTGCTTCCGACCATGCCATGAGAATGAAATAAGGCAGGTATTGCTCCGCCAGATACGTGCCGCGATAGGCTCCGCTCAGCCACATCAAGCCGCTGGAAACGAGGCCCGCCGCCGCTATGGACAAGGCGCTCGCGAAGAAAGCATTGACGAAAACATAAACGAAAAAATTCTTCGGAAGATAACGGTCCGCCAAGCGGTAAATCGTGTAGCTCACCGCGACCGGCACCAAACCCATGCACAAAGCGTTCAGCGAAAAACTCTGCCAGCCCGCCCCGCCGAACAGCGTGACACCGGCCAACACGATCGCCACGCCGAGGAAGGCCAACTCGGGCCCCATCATCAAGGTCAGGGCGGTAACACCCAGCAAGTGGAAGTTCAAGCCTGGCCTGAGCCCGGTTTTGATGCTCCACAACACCATCAAAAAAACGCAAGCGCCCAGCCAGACGTTCAACTGCTCGCCATCCTTGAGCCGGTACCACGGCGCGCGCCGCACAGCCAGCGCCAGGAGCAAGGCGAACAACACATTCGCCGTCCAAAACCAATTGCCGGGAAATAAGTTAT
>JAIOJO010000514.1 GCA_019911985.1 Sulfuricellaceae bacterium
CACGAATTGTTGCGCCGTCCAGAAGTAGACTACCTCAGTTTAATGCGGTTGCCCGGTTCTGGAGACGGAGTAAAAGACCCCCTGGTGATGAATAAAATAGAAACTCAGACCAAATATCAAGGTTATATCGAGCGACAGCAAATGGAAGTGGCGCGCCAACAAGGCCAAGAAAACATGCCGTTGCCAAACGATCTTGATTATCGCGAAGTTCGTGGTCTATCTATAGAGGTGCAACAAAAGTTAAACCAACATAAACCCGAAACACTGGGGCAGGCGGCGCGTATTTCTGGGATAACGCCCGCCGCAATTTCATTGCTGATGGTTCATGTCAAGCGACGGAGTTTGGAACAAGAAAAGAAACTCGCATGAGCTTACTACAACAATTAGAGCAGGGCGTCGCCGAACTCGACCTAGACTTGCCAAATAGCGCCGAAATAAAATTACTCGCATACCTAGACCTGATTGTTAAATGGAATAGGGTATATAACCTTACCGCCATTCGCGACAGGCAAAAAATGCTATATCAGCATATCCTCGACTGCTTGGCGGTTTTGCCTCACCTAGGGACACCATCATCATTACTAGACGTAGGGTCCGGTGCCGGTCTACCTGGTATACCCTTGGCCATTGCAAGTCCGGAAACTCAAGTCAGTCTGTTGGAGAGCAATCATAAGCGAACGACTTTTTTAACCCAGACAAAAATCGAATTAGGGTTCGACAATGTGAATATTGTCTGTGGACGCGCGGAAGATTTTAACCCTGCGAAGGGTTACGATGTGGTCATTTCCAGGGCTTTTTCGGATTTAACGGAGTTTGTGCGTCTAGCAATACGGCACTGCGCGCCTGACGGGCGGCTGGTCGCGATGAAAGGGCTTTTTCCAGACGAGGAAATCAAGAACCTACCCATGGGCGTAAACGTGGAAAAAAGTATACCGATCCAGGTGCCTGGCTTCGACGCCGAGCGCCATTTGATTTTCATAAAGGCGGCTCTATGACCAAAATAATCGCGATTACCAACCAAAAAGGGGGCGTGGGGAAAACCACAACCAGCGTTAATCTAGCCGCGAGTCTAGCCGCGGCAAAGCGCCGCGTGCTATTAATCGACTTGGATCCACAAGGTAATGCCACGATGGGTAGCGGAGTGAATAAAAATGCGCTCGAAGCGACGGTATACCATGTGTTGCTGGAACAAAAAAAACTAATGGATGTGCGCATTACTACACAGCCGGGAAAGTTTGATTTAATCCCGGCAAACCGTGAGTTAGCCGGGGCGGAAGTCGAGCTAGTGGATCAAGCTCATAGGGAAGTAAGATTGAAGAACGCTTTGCAGACCCATGCGGAAAGCTATGATTTCATCCTTATCGACTGCCCTCCCGCGCTCAATTTGCTCACGGTAAATGCCCTATGCGCAGCCGATGCGGTCATGATACCGATGCAATGCGAATACTATGCGCTAGAGGGATTGAGCGACTTAGTGCAGACAATAAAGAAAGTGCGTACTCACCTAAACCCAAGCTTGGAAATCGAGGGGTTACTTAGAACCATGTTCGATCCGCGCAATGCCTTGGGTCAACAGGTGTCCGACCAGCTGCTAAAGCACTTCGGAGAAAAGGTTTATCGTACTGTAATACCACGCAACGTGCGCTTAGCCGAGGCACCAAGTTTTGGCGCTCCCGTCCTGTTTCACGACAAAAACTCCAAGGGGGCTAAGGCATACCTCGCGCTGGCGGGAGAAATGATTAAACGTAAAACACCCCTAATGCAACCCGCAGGGAAATAGAAATGGCAAAATTGAAAGGGCTGGGGCGCGGCCTTGATGCGCTGCTCTCGAATGAAACGAGCGAAACGGCGAATGGCGATGAATTACGCTCAATCCAGGTCGGCCGGTTGCAGCCAGGAAAATACCAACCCCGTACGAAAATGGATACGGAGTCCTTGCAACAATTAGCTGATTCAATTCGCACGCAGGGTGTCGTGCAGCCGATTTTGGTTCGTGCCGTAAGCCCGGAAAACTACGAGATTATCGCCGGAGAACGGCGTTGGCGCGCATCCCAGATGGCGGGACTAACGGAAATCCCCGCATTGATTCGAGATATCCCGAATGAAACGGCTTTAGCTGTTTCACTGATTGAAAATATACAGCGTGAAAACCTCAATCCTTTAGAAGAAGCGGCGGGAATCCAGCGCCTTATCAACGAATTTGAAATGACGCACCAGGCCGCATCGGAGGCCGTTGGCCGTTCTCGTAGCGCTGTCAGCAATTTGTTGCGTCTGCTGAACTTGCCGCACCAAGTTCAAGAGTTGGTCATGTCGGAACAGATAGATATGGGCCATGCACGTGCATTGTTGCCGCTGGAGGCTTACAAGCAGGCTGAACTGGCTCATTTGGTCGCAAGCAAGGGGCTGTCGGTTCGAGAAACAGAGAGAATGGTGCAGAAGTTACTGCATCCATCACAAAAAATAGAGAACAAAGTGGACCAAGATATTGTGCGCCTTGAAGAAGAGCTGTCAGATAAGCTGGGCACAAAGGTCAACATAAAAAGTAACCGTAGCGGAAAAGGGAAAATGGTAATCCAATTTAACAGCTTGGAGCAGTTCGATAGCCTGTTGAAAAAATTAACTTAGACCAGGGAAAATTTGGCCCAGGGAAAATAAATAAAACTTATCTTGGCATTAGGCGCAGATATATTAGACTTGACTAAAGAACCAGAACACCTATAGAATCTCGTGGCTTTTCTGGACGGCATCACGATGGAATCAGCAACTTACCGTGTGGTAAGTATCCAAATTTACCTCGCTATAGCCGCGGCCGCCATTTTTTACTTGGTGGGCGCCGACAACCTGGCTAAAGCCACTTTATATGGTGCCATCGTAGCTTTGGTTAACGTGTTGCTATTGCGCTGGCGCATGCATAGAAGCGGCCGTCGGGAGAGCTTAGACCCGCATCGGGATTTAAGCGAAATGTATTACTCCAGCATGGAGCGGTTTTTTGTGGTGGGCTTACTATTAGCAGTGGGTATCGGTTGGCTAAAATTGATGCCTGTTGCAGTTTTGGCCGCCTTTGTCGTGGGCCAATTGGCTCTGATAATTTCATCAATTGCAAGTGGGATAGAGAAACAATAAATGTCTGCCGAAACCCTTACCTCGACGGAATATATCAAGCATCACCTACAAAATCTAACCTTCGGCAAGCTTAGCGACGGAAGTTGGGGTGTCGCGCATAGTGCCGATCAAGCCAAAGAAATGGGATTCTGGGCCATCAACTTGGATACCAGTATTGTCGCGCTTCTACTCGGGTGCTTGTTCCTGTTTATCTTCTTCAGAGCAGCCCAAAAGGCAACGACCGGCGTGCCGAGCGGACTGCAAAACTTTGTAGAATGGGTCGTCGAATTCATCGATACCAGCGTGCGGGGCTCGTTCACGGCCGAAAATAACTTGGTCGCACCCTTGGCCTTGACCATATTTGCGTGGATTCTGTTAATGAACTTAATGGATCTGGTGCCTGTTGACTATATCCCCCACCTGGCCCAGGTGGCCGGGCTGCCTTTCTTCAAGCTAGTCCCGACCACGGATCCAAATGCCACTTTCGGGATGTCGATAGCCGTATTTTTCCTGGTCGTGTTTTATAGCATCAAGATGAAAGGCCTGGGTGGATTTATCGGCGAGCTAACTCTCCAGCCCTTCGGTAAGTGGGGACTGTTGGCCAATGTGTTTCTTGAAGGCGTCAACTTGATCGCCAAGCCGATATCGCTGGCGCTGCGACTTTTCGGCAACATGTATGCGGGCGAAATGATTTTTATATTGATTGCGATCATGGGCGCGGCATGGGCCGGCGCCACGGTCGGAAATGCCGTGCTGTTTAGTTCGCAGGTTATTCTTTCTTTGGGTTGGGGCATCTTCCACATCCTGATCGTAACATTGCAAGCCTTTATTTTCATGACCTTGACCATCGTATACCTCGACATGGCCCATCAAGAGCATCACTGATTTTTAATTTATCAATTTAACTTTAAAGACTAGGAGAAATATACATGGAACTCGCAAACGCATTGCTGTACATCGCCGGCGCATTGATGATGGGTATGGGTGCACTGGGCGCCGCTGTTGGTATCGGTATTTTGGGGGGACGCTTTCTGGAAGGCGCAGCGCGCCAGCCAGAACTGATTCCTATGCTACGCACACAATTTTTTGTTGTGATGGGCCTGGTCGACGCGGTGCCGATGATTGCAGTGGGTATCGCCATGTACGTGCTGTTTGCTGTAGCAGGCAAGTAATCTAGGACTATGGCGAACATTTTGAGAAAGGTTCTTGCATGAATATTAATGCAACCCTGCTCGGCCAAACAATCATGTTCATCATGTTTGTCTGGTTCTGCATGAAATTCGTATGGCCGCCCATCATGCAGGCGCTGACTCAGCGTCAAAAGCAAATCGCTGATGGCTTGGCGGCGGGCGAGCGCGGTAAACACGACTTGGATTTGGCTATCAAACGCTCGACGGAAATCCTCCACGAAGCGAAACAAAAAGCTGGTGAAATTATCGCTCAAGCGGAAAAGCGCGGCGTTCAGCTCATAGAAGAAGCCAAGGATCAGTCCAAAGTCGAGGCGGAGCGCATCATTGCTGGCGCAAAAGCAGAAATCGATCAGGAAGCCATTCGTGCCCGCGAAACACTACGAGGCCAGGTGTCCGATCTGGTCATCGCCGGTGTAGAAAAAATCCTGCACAAGGAAGTCGACGCCAAAGTTCACGCCGAACTGTTGGATTCGATTAAAAACGGACTCTAAAGAATGGCTGAAGAAATCACGATTGCGCGACCTTATGCCGAAGCGGTTTTTCGCATGGCACAGCAAGGCAAGAAACTAGAGCAATGGTCTAAAATGCTGCGCTTTGCCGCAACGGTAGCAGAGGATGAGGGAATCCAGGAGCTAATTGACAATCCACAATTAAGCTCGGTGCAGGTCGAAGATGTTCTGTTGTCTCTGTGCGAAAAGCAACTGGATGACGAAGGTCAAAACTTGATTCGACTCTTGCTGGAAAACAACCGCTTTAAGTTATTGCCGCAAATTTTCGACTTGTTCGAAAAGCTGAAAGCCGAAAGCGATGGCGTGTTAAGCGCAGAAATAATTTCGGCTATGCCGCTGGATGCCATTCAGCAACAGCAATTGGTCGCCGGTTTAGAAAAGAAATTCGGCCGTAAGGTCACTGCCACCGTAGCGCTAGACCCCGAATTGATTGGCGGAGTGCGCATTGTAGTGGGTGATGTGAATATTGACGCTTCTGTCCGCGGCCGCCTTGAACAAATGGCGCTGACCCTAAAACGCTAGGAGAAATCATGCAGTTGAACCCATCTGAAATCAGCGAGCTGATTAAAAACAGAATACAAAACCTCGCCGAAACAAGCGACGTGAGAACGCAAGGCACGATCACCTCGGTTACCGACGGTATTATTCGTATCCACGGCTTGAGCGACGTGATGCAAGGCGAGATGATCGAATTGCCGGGAAACACCTACGGGATGGCCCTAAACCTTGAGCGCGACTCAGTCGGCGCGGTTGTTTTGGGCGAATACGAACAAATCTCCGAAGGCGATACCGCCAAGTGCACCGGCAAAATTCTGGAAGTTCCCGTTGGCGAGGGCCTAATCGGCCGAGTGGTAAATGCACTAGGCCAACCAATCGACGGGAAAGGCCCGGTTGAAGCCGCCGCTACATCACCCATCGAAAAGGTGGCGCCGGGTGTCATTGACCGCCAGTCAGTGTCCCAGCCGCTTCAAACCGGCCTAAAGTCGGTGGACGCCATGGTGCCGATCGGTCGCGGTCAGCGCGAACTGATCATCGGTGATCGCCAAACGGGTAAAACGGCGGTAGCTATTGATGCCATCATCAATCAAAAAGGAACCGGCGTTACGTGTATTTACGTGGCTATCGGCCAGAAGGCATCTTCTATCGCCAATGTTGTGCGCAAACTGGAAGAGCACGGGGCCATGGGCCACACGATCATTGTGGCGGCAACCGCGTCCGAATCGGCCGCGATGCAATTTATCGCCCCGTATGCTGGCTGCGCCATGGGGGAATATTTCCGCGACAGTGGTCGTGACGCGCTGATCGTATATGACGATTTGACCAAGCAGGCTTGGGCCTACCGTCAAGTATCTTTGTTGTTGCGCCGGCCGCCCGGTCGCGAAGCGTATCCCGGAGACGTGTTCTATTTGCACTCCCGTTTGCTGGAGCGTGCCGCACGCGTAAATGCCGACTACGTAGAAAGGATGACTAATGGTGCCGTCAAGGGTCAAACTGGTTCGTTGACCGCACTGCCGATCATCGAAACTCAAGCGGGTGACGTGTCCGCGTTTGTTCCAACCAACGTAATTTCGATTACCGATGGCCAAATCTTCCTGGAGTCGGATTTGTTCAACGCGGGTATTCGTCCTGCCATTAACGCGGGTTTGTCGGTTTCCCGCGTCGGCGGTGCAGCGCAAACCAAAGTCATCAAGAAGCTGGGTGGCGGTATTCGTTTGGCTTTGGCGCAGTACCGTGAACTGGCCGCATTCGCCCAGTTTGCTTCCGACCTCGACGAAGCCACTCGCAAGCAGTTGGAGCGCGGCAAGATGGTGACGGAGTTGATGAAACAGTCGCAATATTCTCCTATGAAGATCAGCGAAATGGCTGTGACCTTGTTTGCGGTAAGCAAAGGTTACATGGACGATCTGGATGTTAAAAAAGCGTTGCCTTTCGAATCCGCTTTGCAGTCGTTCATTAAGAGCAAACATGCTGCGCTGGTCGAGAAAATTGAATCAGAAAAAGATATCGACGCCGATGCTGAAAAGGCGCTATCCGAAGCTATCGTAGAGTTCAAGTCCACTGCGGTGGTGTAAAACGGATAATACGAACTTAACCGAGCGGAGCAGGAAATATGCCTAGCGGTAAGGAAATACGGACGAAGATCAAAAGCGTACAAAACACGCAAAAGATTACACGTGCAATGGAGATGGTGGCCGCGTCGAAGATGCGCAAAGCGCAAGATCGCATGCGGGCGGCACGGCCCTATGCGGAAAAAATTCGGAATGTGGCCGCTCACATGAGCCACGCCCATCCCGAATACAAGCACCCATTCTTAGTGGTGCAAAATAAAATGACGCGCGCCGGCTTAATCGTCGTGACATCCGACAAGGGCTTGTGTGGCGGTTTGAACGTCAACGTGCTGCGTATGGCGTTTAACCAGATGAAAAAATGGCGCGATATAGACTGTGGCATTGACGGTTGCTCAACGGGCGGCGGGGAAAAAGTGGATGTCGACGTCTGCACGATAGGCGGCAAGGGTTTAGCCTTCATGAACCGAATGAACGCCAATGTAATAGCGCAAGTTACGGGAATTGGCGATACGCCTAACATGGAAAAGCTGATCGGTCCGGTGAAAGTAATGCTGGATGCTTACATGGAAGGCAAAATCGATACCCTGCACATTTGCTATACCCGTTTCTTGAACACCATGAAGCAGGAACCGGTGATGGAGCAGCTTTTGCCCTTGCATGGCGACACATTGGGAAGTGCAAGCGGTCGCTGGGATTATCTGTATGAACCCGACGCCAAGCAGGTTATTGACGACTTGATGATACGCTATATCGAGAGTCTGATTTATCAAGCCGTGGCCGACAATCTGGCTTCCGAACAAAGTTCGCGGATGGTGGCGATGAAAGCCGCTACCGACAACGCCGGTAATGTGATCGAAGAGCTCAAGCTGATCTATAACAAGACACGCCAAGCCGCGATTACCAAGGAATTGTCGGAAATTGTAGCGGGTGCAGCCGCAGTCTAAACTCTGACAAAGAATTCTGAAAAACTTTAAGGATTAACGATGAACCAAGGCAAAATCGTACAAATCATTGGTGCGGTGGTTGACGTGGAATTTCCGCGCGAATCGCTACCGAAGGTCTATGACGCCCTGAAAATGAAGGACCCCGAGCTAACCCTGGAAGTTCAACAGCAATTGGGTGACGGCGTGGTCCGAACCATTGCGATGGGAACTACCGACGGTTTGAGCCGCGGTATGGACGTAATCAACACGGGTTCACCGATCTCCGTACCCGTCGGGCAAAAAACCCTGGGACGCATCATGGACGTTCTAGGCCGTCCGATTGATCAGGCGGGTCCCATCGGTAACGAAGAAAATTGGGCGATACACCGTAAAGCCCCGGCTTTTGTCGAATTGGCGGCGTCCAACGAATTGCTGGAAACCGGTATCAAGGTGATCGACTTGATTTGTCCGTTTGCCAAAGGCGGTAAGGTGGGCTTGTTCGGTGGCGCCGGTGTGGGCAAGACCGTGAACATGATGGAGTTGATTCGTAACATCGCCATCGAGCACAGCGGTTTCTCCGTATTCGCCGGCGTGGGTGAGCGTACTCGCGAGGGTAACGACTTCTACCATGAAATGAAGGAATCTAACGTTCTAGACAAAGTGGCGCTGGTTTACGGCCAGATGAATGAGCCCCCCGGCAACCGTCTGCGCGTGGCTTTGACCGGCCTGACCATGGCCGAGTTCTTCCGCGACGAAGGTCGCGACGTGCTGCTGTTTGTCGACAACATCTACCGTTACACCCTAGCGGGTACCGAAGTCTCCGCTTTGCTGGGACGTATGCCCTCCGCCGTGGGTTACCAGCCGACATTGGCGGAAGAAATGGGCCGTTTGCAAGAGCGCATCACGTCCACCAAGAAGGGTTCGATCACGTCGATCCAGGCTGTCTACGTCCCTGCGGACGACTTGACCGATCCATCTCCGGCCACGACCTTCGCCCATTTGGACGCCACGGTGGTTCTGTCGCGGCAAGTGGCCGAGTTGGGTATCTATCCCGCTGTGGACCCGCTCGACTCCACTT
>JAIOJO010000515.1 GCA_019911985.1 Sulfuricellaceae bacterium
TTGAAGAAAGCCAGCATTTTAATGGTTTTTCGCCGGCTGTCAACTAGCGACCGCCCATTTTTGCGATAACCGGGAGAGCCGCTTTCAAGTAATACGCCATCGACCATAAGGTTAATAGCGCGGCCAAATACATTAGCCAAGTTCCGATTTGTTTGGTCTCAATAGCTTGCACGAAGTTATCGGAATAAAGCAGCAAAAGGATAGCGACCATCTGGGTCGCGGTTTTTATTTTCCCGACGAAAGAAACCGCAACGCTTTTACTCTGCCCGATTACGGCCATCCACTCGCGCAAGGCGGAAATGGTAATCTCCCGGCCGACTATGATTAGCGCGATCAGTCCGTTCACGCGCCCCAATTCAACCAATACAATCAGTGCGGCCGCTACCATGAGTTTGTCTGCCACCGGATCCAAAAAAGCGCCGAACGAGGAGGTTTGATTTAAGGCCCGCGCTAAATAACCGTCCAACCAATCGGTAAGAGCGGCAACGGCAAAAATCGCCGTAGCGGTCAAATTGGCCCACGCCGGGGGAAACCAGGTGGCGGGCAGATAGAAAACAGCCGCAAAAAGCGGGATTAAGGCAATCCGCATCCAAGTCAGCAGGTTAGGGATGTTCCAATGCATGATTATGCAATCTATATGAATTATGCAACGACGTGAAACTAATGCAGCTCACGATAAATTTGTTCTGCTAGCGTAGCGCTGATGCCCTCGATTCGAGCTAGATCATCGATACTTGCCGCCATCACGCCTTTTAAGCCGCCAAAGCTGCTCAGCAGTTTCTGCCGACGTTTGGGACCGACACCCTGAATACCCTCCAAGGAGGATGTTGTCCGAGCTTTTCCGCGCTTGGCTCGGTGGCCTGTGATCGCAAACCGGTGGGCTTCGTCCCGTATCTGTTGAATTAAGTGTAAACCGGGGTGATCGCTAGGCAATTGTAGCGGTTTTTGACGATCTGGAAAAACGATCTGTTCCAAGCCGGGTTTGCGTCCTTCTCCTTTTGCTATGCCGGCCAGATAGACGCCGTTCAATCCGACTTCGGCTAGCACTTGAACCGCTATATCCAACTGCCCTCTCCCCCCGTCTATCAGCACCAAATCGGGAATCTTACCGGCGCCTTCGGCAATTTTACGGTAGCGCCGCTGCAGCGCATTGCGCATGGCGGCGTAATCGTCTCCTGGGGTGATGCCGCTAATGTTATAGCGGCGGTATTCGCCAGCTTGCATGGCCAAGCGGTCGAAAACGACACAGGATGCGATAGTCGCTTCACCCATAGTATGGCTAATGTCGAAACATTCGATGCGCTGCGCTTCCGCCGGGATAAGCAATGCCTGTTGAAGTGCCGTCAAACGAGCGTCTTGTGTCGCTTGTAGGCCGAGTTTCTGCTCAATGGCCAACCGGGCATTGGCCAGGGCCATATTCAGCCAGATGCGGCGTTTGCCGACGGGATGGCTAATCAAGTTGATTTTTCGCCCCGCGTGTTCGCTTAGTAGTGATTCCAAGGCTTCGCTATCGATCTTTTCGCTAATAATGATTAATGGCGGCGGGGCGTTGCTTAAATAGTGCTGCAGTAAAAATGCTTCTAGAGCTGAGCGAGTATCCGAGCCTTCGGCATTTTTCGGGAACAAGCTTTTGTCTCCGAGATGGCGCCCGCCGCGAATCATCACCAAATTAACGCAGATCATGCCATTTTCTTCCGCGCAGGCAACGATATCGCCATTGATATCTT
>JAIOJO010000516.1 GCA_019911985.1 Sulfuricellaceae bacterium
GTGTTCGTCGCGGAACGCGGCCGCGCCCGCCGCCGCTTCGTCGAAATCGGCCAGCATGGCGGTCTGGCGGCGGAAGTCCGCTCCGGGCTGATAGCAGGCGAATGGGTCATACCCTACCCCGGCGACCGGTTAAGCGACGGTGCACGGATCAAAATCCGCTAGCGGCTGCCGACGGCGCAATCCGCAAAATTTTTTCGGTGTTTTTTCCGGCGTGTGCCAGAATAAATTCCGGGAAACCGTTTTGAACAAGCCTGCTCCTAGCCTCAAACGCGGCCTCAGGATTTTTTAAGACAGCCTCTAAGGACAAGACCAATGGCAACGAGCGCAAACGATTTGATTGCAGACGTCAGCGGGCTGGTGACCTTGCCGGACGTTTATTTGCGCATCAATAGTTTGATAGAAAACCCCAACACCACGCTCGACGATATTGCCGAAGCGATCAGCCGGGACCCCTCCTTTACCGTGCGCCTGTTGCAGGTAGCGAACAGTTCTTTGTACGGCCTATCCTCCACGGTCAGCACTGTCGCCAAAGCCGTGTCCGTCATCGGCACCGCCCAAGTGCGCAACCTAGCACTCTCTATTTCCGTGGCCAACAGCTTTTCCAACCTGCTCAACCCATTGGTATCCATGCAGGACTTCTGGCGCCACAGCTTGTTCTGCGCACTGGCGGCCCGTCGCTTGGCGAAAGAGGCCCGCCGTTGCGATCCGGACACCTTATTTACCGCCGGAATGCTGCACGACATCGGCGAACTCGTCATCTTCAACCGCGAGCCTGAAGAATCCAAACAGGCACTCCTCCTGGTATTGGAAGAGCCCGGCGAACTACCGGTATACATGGCCGAGCGCCAAGTATTCGGGTTCGACCATAGCGAAGTGGGCGGATTGCTGGCACGCCAATGGAAGCTTCCGCCCGTATTGGTGGATTGCATCGCCCATCACCACGATATCGAAAACGCCCAAAGCCACCCGCGGGAAACGGCTATCGTACACATTGCCAATAGCGTCGCGCTGATGGCGGAGTTGGACACGCTCAATCCAGACGATGTTCCGCCCATAAACCCGAAGGCCTGGGAGATTACCGGACTCGGCGTGGACATGATCGAGCCGGTGATGCGTGCGGTGCAAACAGAAATTGCCGAAGTCGAATCCCTTTTTCTGGCACGGCACTAGGGCCTACGCTCATGGCGTTTACCGCTTCCCCCTCCCCCCCTTTGTCGCTGCCCGGATTCGAGCATATTCGGCGCGTCTGGAATAATGTCCATCAAGCATTTTCCGCCCGCATCCTGCCGGCGAGCTCTACGTCACCAAACACAACGAAGGCATTTACACCACCCTGGGGTCCTGCATATCCGCCTGCATACGCGACCGGATCATGAATATCGGCGGCATGAATCATTTCATGCTGCCTTCCGCCGACAACTCGCCTTCCGACGCGTGGAAAGCGACCGGCGCGAACGCCGCCACCCGCTACGGCAATTACGCCATGGAGCACTTGATCAATGAAATCCTGCGTAATGGCGGCAAACGGCAAAATCTCGAAGTCAAGATATTCGGCGGCGGACGGATACTCGAAAACATGACCGATGTCGGCCAGCGCAATATCGCTTTTGCCCGGGATTACATCAAAACCGAAGGGCTTTCGGTCGCGGCGGAAGATGTCGGTACCATTTATCCGCGCATGCTGGTGTATTTCCCCGCCACCGGGAAAGTCAAGGTAAAACGCTTGCGTTCGCTGCACAACAACCTGATTGCGGAGCAGGAAAACCGCTACCTCGACACGCTCAAGAGGCAACCAATAGGAGGCGAGATCGAGTTATTCTGAATTCGGCCTTTGCGGACAATATCTTAAGGTAAGCCGGGCCAAACACCGCCCGATAGCGCGGAGCGAAGAATTCCACCATGAGCTCGCCTAAATCTTGTTAAGGAGCCTCTGATTAAGTCGCACGGGGTCGCGACGGGGTTTTGCGGGATGCCGGGCACGAAGCGAGACGCGCGGTGTGGTCATTCCACACAAGCGTCGAGCGACACCGCCCGGCGCCCGCAAGACCCCGTCCCGTAAGGG
>JAIOJO010000517.1 GCA_019911985.1 Sulfuricellaceae bacterium
GCATTGGCGGCGGTTTTCGCGTTAGTGGTCGGCGCCTTGATCTGGTCGCGCACGTCCGAATACAAAGTTCTCTATAGCGGTCTCGAAGATCGCGATGGCGGAGCTATCATCGCGTCCTTGCAGCAAATGAACATCCCTTACAAAATGTCCGATAGCGGCGGCGCCATCCTGGTGCCGTCCGAGGTGGTGTATGAAACCCGCCTGCGCTTGGCTTCTCAGGGCTTGCCGCGGGGCGGAAATGTCGGATTCGAACTGATGGATAACCAAAAGCTGGGCATCAGCCAGTTTCAGGAGCAAGTGAATTATCAGCGCGCTCTCGAAGGTGAACTGGCGCGTTCCGTGCAATCTCTCTCCAGTGTCCAATATGCCCGCGTGCACTTGGCGATACCCCGTCCCAGTGTTTTTATCCGCGATCAAGAGAAACCCAGCGCCTCGGTGCTGTTGAACCTCTATCCCGGTCGAGTGCTCGACCCCGGCCAGGTGAGCGGCATTGTGCACATGGTGTCCAGCAGCGTTCCTGACTTGTCTTACAAGAATGTGACCGTCGTGGATCAAAACGGCAATTTGTTAAGCAAATCCGATTCCGACATGGGGCATGCCGGCCTGGATTCCGCCCAGCTGGATTACGTGAAGCGGATCGAACTCAGTTATATTAAGCGTATAGAATCTATTCTGTCGCCGATTACCGGCCCAGGTAATGTTCACGCTCAGGTGACGGCCGATCTGGATTTTTCTCAAGTAGAGCAGACGGCCGAAACCTTCAAACCCAATCCCACGCCCACCGATGCGGCTGTCCGCAGCGAGCAGGTGACGGAAAGCAATGGCGGAGGTTCGGTTCCCAGCGGAGTTCCGGGTGCGCTATCGAATCAGCCGCCGGGAGCGGCGTCGGCGCCGATCACGGCGCCGACGGTGCCCAGCGGCGGAGGATCAGGCGTTACGGGTAACAGCCATAAGGAATCCACGATTAATTACGAAGTGGATAAAACCATCAAGCATGTCAAGCAGGCCACCGGCACAATCAAGCGCTTGTCGGTGGCGGTGGTGGTGAACAATAAACAGGTAACCGACAAAAACGGGAAAACGAGCTTTAAACCGTTTGCAGCCGATGAAATGCGCCAGATTAATAATTTGGTGAGAGAGGCTATGGGCTATAGCCAGGCTCGGGGCGACACCCTCAATATCGTCAACGCGGTGTTCAACGGGGGCGAAGTTACTGCCGAGGTGCCGCTGTGGAAAGACCCGGATACCGTTGCCTTGGCGAAAGAAATCGCGAAGAATTTGTTGATTTTAGCGGCTGTTTTGGTGTTCGTGTTCGGCGTGGTGCGCCCCTTGCTGAAATCCATGTCAGCGCCGCCGCCGGCTCAAGTGGAAGGTTTCGATATGGAAGATCGGCGCGAGCACGTGTCGCCGATATTATCCGGCGTTGCAGGTTACGAGGAGACGATCGAGGTGATCAAAACACTGGCGCGGGATGAGCCGCAGATTGTGGCCGGCGTGGTGAAAGATTGGGTGACTCAAGAATGATCAGCGGAATAGAGAAATGCGCCATTTTGCTGGCGACGATCGGTGAGGAGGCCGCCTCCGAGGTGTTCAAGTTCCTCTCCCCGAAGGAGGTGCAGAAAATCGGCGCCACCATGGCGAAAATGAATAACGTCACGCGGGAACAGGTGGAAGAGACGCTGGCTGAGTTCCGTGGCCAGGCGGAAAAGAAAACCACCTTGGGAATGGCGTCCAGCGAATATATCCGCAACGTGCTGACCAAGGCTTTGGGTGACGATAAGGCGGCCAACCTGATCGAGCGTATCCTGCATGGCGGCGACACCAGCGGTATCGAAAGTTTAAAGTGGATGGATAGTGCCGATGTGGCCGAGCTGATTAAAAACGAGCATCCGCAAATCATTGCAACCATTCTGGTGCATTTGGAGCGGGATCAGGCCAGCGAGGTGCTGATCTTTTTTACCGAGCGCCTGCGCAACGACGTCATGCTGCGGATAGCCACCTTGGACGGTATCCAGCCTTCCGCCTTGCGGGAATTGAATGACGTCCTGACCGGGTTGCTGGCTGGAAATACCAACCTTAAAAAGAGCGCGATGGGCGGTGTCCGCCCGGCGGCTGAAATTCTCAACTTCATGGCGACAAATCAAGAAGCTTCGGTCATCTCCAGCGTTCGGGATTACGATCCCGATTTGGCGCAGAAAATTCAAGATGAGATGTTCGTGTTCGAAAATCTGCTCGATCTCGACGATCGCGGTATCCAACTCTTGCTGCGGGAAATTCAGTCGGAATCTTTGATCGTTGCACTGAAAGGCACCAGCGAGGACTTGCGCAATAAGATATTCAAGAACATGTCTCAGCGTGCGGCTGAAATGCTGCACGACGACCTTGAGGCTAAGGGCGCGGTACGTCTGAGCGAAGTGGAGGCGGAGCAGAAGGAGATTCTGAAGACGGTACGCCGCTTGGCGGACGAGGGCCAAATCGTTATCGGCGGCAAGGGCGAAGAAAGTGTCATGTAATTTCCCTCTTTCGATAAAAGCGTGGCGCCATGTCGAAAATAATTCCTAAGGAAAAGCTCAGCGCCTACCAGCGCTGGGAGCTGACTGCGCTTGATGAGATATCGGCGGAAGAGTCGCTGCAGGCGCCGATCGAAGCTGCCGCCGATATCCCTACGAGCCCTGAGCCAGCCGGTGAGGGTATGCCCGAGGAAATGCTCTCGCTACCCACCGCGGAAGACATCGAGCGTTTGCACCAGCAGGCCTACGAGGAGGGGTTTGCTGCCGGAGTGCGCGATGGAAAGCTGGCTGGGATCGAGGAGGGGCGCCGCCAATCCGCGCAGGAGGCGGTCGTGTTGCGGCAATTGCTGTCCGCTCTCGACCATTCGCTGCAACATCTTGACCAGGAAATCGGCCAGGACATGCTGACTTTGACCTTGAATATCGCCAAGCAGGTCCTGCGCGAAACGCTGAATGCGAAGCCGGAGGCGGTTTTGGCTGTGGTGCGGGAGGCGATTAACAGCTTGCCGCAGCACGCTCGCCATCCCCAGCTTATTCTCAATCCCGATGATGCGGTGCTGGTGAAGGAGAGCTTGGCTGACGAGTTGTCCCATCTTCCCTGGCGTATCATTGACGATGCGCGCATCCAGCGGGGTGGTTGCCGGGTCGAGTTGGAGAGCGGCGAAATCGATGCCACCATCGATAGTCGCTGGCGCCGGTTGGCGGCGGCATTGGGGCGTAATGACAACTGGAGCGAATAACTCGCCGCCCTCTCGGTGCTGGGGCGAATATTTGCAGAATTGTTCTGCCGTGGTGAACGATACGACGCCTTGGGCTATGACGGGGCGGTTAACCCGTGTGGCGGGCTTGGTGATCGAGGCTGTCGGATTGCGGCTGGCGGTAGGGAGCAGTTGCCGCATCGATCTGCCCGATGGGCATGAGGCCGAAGCGGAGGTCGTGGGCTTTTCCGGCGAACGTCTGTTTCTGATGCCTTCCGATAATCTTTACGGCTTATCGCCAGGGCTAAAAGTCTTGCCGCTGGAAAATATCGGCTTACACCTGCCGACGCCAGGAGAGGCGTTTGCCATCCGACGCCGGGCCCAAGATCGCGGCCGTGAAGTGGCCGTCGGCGACGGTTTGCTCGGCCGAGTTTTGGATGGCGCGGGGCGGCCGCTGGACGGACTCGGCCCCTTGCCGGCGGATCATTACGTCCCCTTGTACAGCCGGCCGATCAATCCCCTGAATCGCGTGCCGATCCGCAGTAAGCTGGATGTCGGCGTGCGCTCCATCAATTCCCTTCTAACGGTCGGCCGCGGCCAGCGCTTGGGCTTGTTTGCCGGTAGCGGCGTGGGGAAAAGCATTTTGCTGGGCATGATGGCGCGTTACACCAGTGCCGACGTCATCGTCGTCGGTTTGATCGGCGAGCGCGGGCGCGAAGTTAAGGATTTCATCGAGAATATACTCGGAGCCGAGGGCTTGGCGCGGGCTGTCGTGGTTGCGGCGCCAGCGGATACGTCTCCTTTGCTACGGTTGCATGGCGCGGCCTATGCCAGCGCCATTGCCGAGTATTTCCGCGACCAGGGCCGCCATGTGTTGCTGCTGATGGATTCACTCACGCGCTTTGCCATGGCGCAACGCGAAATTTCCCTGGCTATCGGCGAACCGCCCGCCACGAAAGGATATCCGCCTTCCGTTTTTGCCAAGCTTCCACAATTGGTGGAGCGAGCCGGTAATGGATGCGAAGGGGGCGGGTCGATAACTGCTTTTTACACCGTTTTGGCCGAAGGGGACGATCAGCAGGATCCTATAGCAGACAGTGCTCGCGCGATTCTCGATGGACACGTGGTGTTGTCGCGTGGTTTGGCCGATCAAGGGCTCTACCCGGCCATCGATATCGAAATGTCGATTAGCCGCGCTATGACGGAATTGCTCGTGCCCGAGGAATTAGACCTGGTTCGCCGCTTTAAGTACTATTATTCGCGTTATCAGCGCAACCGCGATTTGATCGGCGTCGGCGCCTATATCAAGGGTAACGATCCGGTGCTGGACGAGGCAATTGAGTTGTACCCCAGAATGGAAGAGTTCCTGCGTCAAGATATGCACCAACGTGTCACTCTGGCCGAGGGTCGGGAACGATTGACTTCCTTACTGGCTTGATGGGTGCGGGAACGAGGCTTTGTACCCTCTTTAGAAAACCCTGGAGAAATGCATGGCTCGCCATTTCCCCCTGAAGCCCTTGGTGGGTTATGCGCAGAATCAGACCGACGATGCTGCGCGGCACCTGAATGAACTCAAAAAACTCTGGCAGGCGGCCGAAGAAAAATTGCGGCAGCTGATCGCTTATCGCGGCGAATACCGCGATCGCTTGAGCTTGGCGGAGAGTCGCGGTTTGTCAGTTACGGCGTGGCGCGATTATCAGATTTTCATGGCCAAGCTGGATGGCGCTATCGACATGCAGCAAGGCGAGGTTTTAACCTGCCTGCAGCGTTGGGAGCATGGCCGTGAATTATGGATGCTTCAGCAGCGCAAGCTTAAAGCCTATCAAACCTTATCCAAGCGGCACGATCAACGCGAAATGCAGCGGGAATCAAAAATGGAACAGCGGGAGCAGGACGAATTTGCCCGCCATTCGTTTGATCGCCAGCAAAGAAAAGACGAAGGCGACGGTGGCGGATAGCGCGGTTTTATTCTTCTGGCACACGAATTGCTTTGTGATCTAGCGTAATCAATTCCCGGGCAAAGGATTCGATATGGAAGCGCTACCCGTTGCAACAAACAATACCCCGGCTGCCGGCAAAACAAGCGCGCCTAGCGGGGCGGTCGGTGCTCCCGCCGTCACCGATGGCGCGGCGGCAGGCGCTCCCCAAGCGGGCGCGGATGGCTCGGTTGGAGAGGCGTTCGGCGAGGTGCTGGCAAAGCATGTCGGTGAGCAACTGGTAGGCATCAAGGCTGCTGTCGATGCTGCCTTGGGCACGGTCGCTACGGATAAAGCGGCGCCAGGGGCCGCTACGGACAAGGCGTCGCCTGTTTTGGCGGTCGATACCTCGTCAATACAGGCCGATCTGAGTGCAATTATCGCTCAATTGTTGGTCAAGCCGGCTCCGGTGGCGGAACCGGGGGTTCAATCCAGTACAGGCCCGGCCGTGCTGGGTGGCCGGGCCACGGCAATCTCGCCTAAAGCGGAAGGGCTTGTACTGCAGCGCCCCGAAGCCAAGGAGGGTATCGAGGTTCAGCTTGGGGCAAAGCTTAAGGCCTTGCCTATAGAAGGTGCGCGATTTGATCATGCGCTGGAGGCGGCAGGAATTGCCGTGAGCGGCAAGAAGGCGCCGGAAGCGCCGGTAAGGGATGCCGCCGATATAGGGAAAGAGGCTGGATTGGCGGCGGCCCCAAATCCCATGGCGGCAAACACGTCTGGACCCATAGCGGCTGCTACGCTACCGGAACGGCCGGTGGTGGCTCCTCAGGTCGGGTCGCCCGGCTGGGGGCAGGCGGTAGGGCAACGTGTCGTCTGGTTGGTGGGGCAGCAGCAGCATACGGCGGAATTGCAGTTGAATCCACCCCATCTGGGGCCATTGGAAGTTCGCCTGACCATCGGCGCGGATCAGATGAGCGCCACCTTTATTTCCCAGCATCCCGCCGTGCGTGAGGCAATCGAGGCGGCGCTGCCCAGGCTGCGCGACATGCTGGCCGATAATGGCATTATGTTGGGCAACGTGAATGTCGGTGCGGAATCGTTTATGCAACAGCAGCAACAACAGCAATCGAATCAATTCGCAGGGCAGGGGCGGAGCGGTTCGGGCCAGGGCGGCGCTTGGAATTTTGCAGTGGAACCCGTGGCGGCGCGCCATGTGAGTGTAGTGCCGAGTGGCCGCGACGGCATGGTGGATACCTTCGTGTAGTTTATGCTTGGTGGCTATGGCCCCTGAGAGATGAGCCGCTGCCAGCGATTGGCAGCGGCTTTTTTAATGGGTGCCGGAATGAAAATATCATGAGTAACAATAGACGGATAGTGGTGTTGTCATCATAATGCACATAAGGATTACGAC
>JAIOJO010000518.1 GCA_019911985.1 Sulfuricellaceae bacterium
GTGTCAAGGCGTAGATCGGCACGTCCGAGCTCAGGCGCGACAGCCACAAGGCGGTCGAGCCGGATTGGGTCAGCGCGGCAATCGCTTTGACCTTGAGATGGCTGGCCGTGAAGATGGTGGACATCGCGATCGACTCGTCGATGCGCGTGAACTCCTGGCTCAAGCGGTGTTCGCTGAACGCGGTTTCGTAATGCTTTTCCGCTTCGATACAAATGCGGTTCATGGCCTCGATGGTTTCCACCGGGAAGAGGCCGGCGGCGGTTTCCGCCGACAGCATGACCGCGTCGGTGCCGTCGATCACCGCGTTCGCCACGTCGGATACTTCGGCGCGGGTCGGAATCGGGCTGTTGATCATAGACTCCATCATCTGGGTGGCGGTGATGGTGAGCTTGTTCTTGATCCGCGCTTCGCGGATCATGCGTTTTTGCAGACCGGGAACGGCCGCGTCGCCGACTTCCACGCCCAAATCACCGCGCGCCACCATGATGGCATCGGACGCATCGAGGATTTCATCCAAGGCGGTGATGGCTTCGGCACGCTCGATTTTGGCGACCATCAGGCTGCGCCCCCCGGCCGCCTGCACCAGTCTGCGCGCCTCGATCATGTCGGCGCCGCTGCGCGGGAAGGAAACCGCGATGTAGTCCGCTTTCAGCGCCACGGCGGTGAGAATGTCTTCCTTGTCCTTGTCGGTCAGCGCGGCGGCGGACAGGCCGCCTCCCTGGCGATTGATGCCCTTGTTGTTGGACAAAATACCGCCTTGCACGACCTTGCAAATAATTTTCGTGCCCTCGACTTTTTCGACCCACATCACAATGCGTCCGTCGTCCAGCAGCAAGGTGGAGCCGCGGTTGACGTCATTGGGGAGGTCTTTGTAGTCGAGGCCGACGCGATCCTGATTGCCGAGCGGGCATTCGGCGTCCAGCGTGAAAGTGTCGTTTTTGGCCAACGTGATCTTGCCGTGCTCGAATTTCCCGATACGGATTTTCGGCCCTTGCAGGTCCACCAGCACGCCGACGGCACGGCCTCGGGCGCGCGCGATGGTGCGCACGAGTTCGGCGCGTTCGATATGCTCGGCAGGGGTGCCGTGGGAAAAGTTAAGCCGGACAACGTCGACACCGGCCTGGATCATGGTGGATAAAACCGCTTGGTCGCTAGACGCTGGACCCAGCGTAGCGACAATTTTCGTTTTGCGTAGCATTGAATCGGTGAGGGGCGAGGCGTGAAGCTGAAGCGTTAAAACTCGGCCTTTCTCGCCTCGAACCTATCTCCTTACTTGTTTTGAGCGCGTTGTTCAAGAATTTCCACGGCAGGCAATACCTTGCCTTCGAGGAATTCGAGAAAGGCGCCGCCGGCGGTGGAAATGTACGACACCTTGTCGTAGATATCATATTTCTGGATGGCGGCGATGGTGTCGCCGCCGCCGGCCAGCGTGAAAGCCTGGGTGTTGGCGATGGCCATGGCGATGGCCTTGGTGCCCGCGCCGAACTGATCGAACTCGAATACGCCGACAGGGCCGTTCCATACCACGGTGCCCGCTTTCATGATGATGTCGGCCAGTTCCTGGGCGGATTTCGGGCCGATGTCGAAAATCATGTCGTCGTCGGCCACGGCGCCGGCGTCCTTGAGGACAGCGGGCTCGTTGGCGTCGAACTGCTTGCCCACGACCACGTCGACGGCGATAGGAATCGTCGCGTTACGGGCGCTCATTTTTTTCATCAAAGCCTGGGCGGTCGGAACCAGGTCGTCCTCGCACAAGG
>JAIOJO010000519.1 GCA_019911985.1 Sulfuricellaceae bacterium
AGCCTAGCCGCCAGACTTTGCGGGGCGCGTTTGAGGGAGGAAAAAACCTGGGCGAAGCGGTAGTCGGTATAGAAGTCCGCCCGCGTCTGGCGCAAGGAATCGAGGGTAGAGAGCGACATGACGAAGGTGGCTACCCCGCTCAGGATCACCAGCGCGATGGCCAGGGCCTGGCCGCGGAGTAGCCATAAGTCGCGCCAGAGCTTGCGGTCGATGGCTTTCATGGGCTTACCACGCCAGTTCCTGCGGCGTTTTCTTGACGGCGTTACGCCGCACCTCGGCGATTTTGCCGTCGGCCAGGCGGATCACCCGGTCGGCCATTTGCGCGATATCGGCATTGTGGGTGATGAGCACCGTGGTGGTGCCCAGTTCGCGGTTGACCTGGGCGATGGCTTCCAGCACCCGGATGCCGGTGGCCGAGTCGAGGGCGCCGGTGGGTTCGTCGCACAGCAGCACGGCGGGCCGCTTGACGATGGCGCGGGCGATGGCGACGCGCTGCTGCTCGCCGCCGGAAAGCTGGGCCGGGAAATGCGAACCGCGCTCGGACAGCCCCACCAGGGCGAGGGCGGTTTCCGGCGCCATCGGCGAGACGGCGATTTCGCTGACGATGGCGACGTTCTCCAGCGCCGTCAGGCTGGGAATCAGGTTATAAAATTGGAACACGAAGCCGACGTGATGGCGGCGGTAGTCGGTTAGTTCTTTTTCCGAAGCCGCCGCCAAATCCCGCCCGTGGTAGCGAACTTGGCCGGCGGTCGGCGTGTCGAGTCCGCCCAGGATGTTCAGCAGGGTGGATTTTCCGCTGCCGGAGGGACCCAGCAAGACCACCAGCTCGCCGGGGTAGAACTCCAAATCGACCCCGCGCAACGCGTGCACCTCCACTTCGCCCATGGCATAGACCTTGGTCAATCCTCGGGCACTGAAAACGGCGGCATTGCTGGCAGGACTATCCGGCATGGCGGGTATCCGGTTGGACGATGTTTTTTTTAGATACTATAAGCCTAGGAAGCTTTTTAGAAAATCCAACGGTGCCCAGGATTTTCTAAAAAGCTTCTAAGATCGGCAATTCATCAACGAACGGCAGCCAACTTGGCGGACTGTCTTCTCATCCCGCTGAACACGGCTTCTGCCATATCCATGGGAAAGTCGTCCGGCAACAGCTTGTCCACTTCTCCAATCACGAATTCCGTGGACTCAACAACTTCCTCCATCAATTGCTCTGCCGCCGCAGCCCCGAGCCCGACTTGCTGCGCTTGTGCAATCCAATGCAGTCGCTGTATTTTCTCAATCAGGTAGTAATTAGCGCTTCCCCGCACGGCCATGGCCAGTTTGGCCTTATGCGGTGAAATTTGATTCCTGCCTGTCCCGATGACGGGATGGGCAGAAAGCACATCATAGATCGGCGTGGCGCGGTAGTGGCCAGCGGGGAGATGGGCGATGCTGAAGTTCTTGCCATGACCATCGGTGGCGGCCAGCACCCAGAAAATAATCCGGGTTTTGAAGAAGTTATTCCGATCCTGCTCGGCATCGTCCGACCCGAGAAGCAATTCCATGATTCGAGCAATACCTGGACCGCCGTCCGACTGATATTTACGCAGTGGCGAGGTGCCGGTTGCCTGACACATATCTTCCTGGGGCAGACGGATGATCCAGCTTCCATCGCTTGATGGGGTGCGATCAAATCGTTCGACGACGAGGGCTTTCTGGTCCTCGAAATGCTCTATTTCGCACCGCGCGATGGGGATTTCGTAAGCCTCCATGATTTTTGAGCATAACCATTCGTTCTCCACCGAAGTACGCATATCGGCCTGCATATGGCCGACCAGGCCCAATGGCAGTTTGAAGATGTGCGTTGTCGGGGTGCTCCCATGGGGCAAAAGCCATAGTCCCTCGTGGTGCAATAGGGCGGTTTTCTCCTGCGCCCCCGCAATGGACAGTCTCAGATCCTCGTCGTAATCATGCTGCCCCAAGGCTTGAGCCGACGCGGTGTTGCGTAGTCGTTGAGCGATCCCCGCCGTATTCAACTCCTTACCGTTGATTTCATACACGTCCGACGGCGCCTCATTTTCGGGGAGGAGTTGTATTGCGCCAACACAGTCTCGGCCCAGTTTTGTCAGCAGTTGAAAAGCATCCGTGCCTCCGGCTTGGTGACGTTGCGCCAGTCGACGGCGAATCGCATCGCTGTCAGGCAGAAGGTTGTCGAAATAGTCAGTAACGACCTGCCCTTGGTAGGGGGTGTTTCCCGGCAGGAACGGAAGTGATAAGGACAAGGGACGGGACTGCTCGTCCGTGAGCCATTCGTCGAAGTAAGCAAGTCGTTCGCCTTGTCGAGTCGTTTCCCAGTAGCCAACAGGGATACCGTTCATCCAGATGTTCAGCCTTTGTGTCTTTGCGCGGCGCCCCATGCTTACCAGCTTTCTTTCTTTCTTGTTGGGGCAGCGATACGGTTCGCTTTGACAACGGCTGACGGCTTTGCCTTTCCGGTCGCTACGGTGCTGGGCGTCTTGCTGATCTTCTGGCCGGCAGCCTTGACCGTAGAGGGGCGCTTACCGGTGGCCTTGACGGAAGGCGTAGCACCCTTGCGGGTAGCGGGAGAAGTATGATCCAGCGAAATTTCAACATCCAGCATGCGCAGCACCATGAAAAGCCTCTCTAGCGTCGCTGTCGCCGGATTGGCTTCGAAGTAGGCGTAACTTTGCTGAGTGATTCCCAGCCTTTCGGCCATGGCTGCCTGAGTCAGCCCTTTTTCTTTGCGAAAACCCTTGAGTACCAGAGGAAGCTGGCTGAGGGTCTTGATAGGATAACTCACTCTTGCCTCCGTTCATGAGTCCTGTGGCAATACAAACCTCGGGCTGTAAATGGGATTAACAGTCCTCTGCCTGTATATTACATTTACAAAGGGTGGTCTGTAAATAGAATTCACAACTCACAGCCTGTATTTACTCTTTTCGTTGCAGGCCCATCGCCACACCCCCCCCACTCCATTCGTTCATCCGCCCTGTGGGGGTGGGGCCACCTCTACAGCCTATGGCCGCTAGGTGACTCATTCCGGTCGTTCCTGGCGTGTTGAACCAATGACCGCTTGGGCCGGATTCTGTCGAGAAACTTCAATGTCGAAGCTGTCCGAAAAATTTCGGCTTCATGGGTGAGCTGAGGATCAATCTCGCGATCACGCTGAAAGCCACTTCTCTTGCGCATTTCAAGGATGCCTGGCATTTCGCCAGTTGGTTCGCCTCATGCCACGGGAGTATTGCTCGGTCACGTGCCCAGGATTTTCTAAAGAAGCGTCTAAGATCGGCAATTCATCAAGGGTATACGGATTCCGCGCTTGATCCGCACAGGTTTTTTTGGCTGCGGTACACCTGAATTGAAAGCAGCTTTTCTGGGCTAATGGGGGAACCTCATTTTAATGGCTCGCCGTCGCTACTATTAAGGCCTTTACAAGGCTTGGACGGACGGTCAAACTTTCCCATTCATCCTGCCCGAATGCGATCGAAATGGAGTATAGGCTTGCCTGAGTTTTTTCGTTGCGGAACGTAATAATGGCTTTGCTGCAAGCCTTCTACCGGTTTAGCCGAATCTTGACCATCCTGGTCGTGGCGATTGGGCCGGGCTTGGCCGATGCCGGCCTGGAGGAACCTACGGTTCGGATCGGGGTGCTGGCCTATAGGGGTTCCGAGGCCGTGCAGGAGGATTGGTCGTATGTCACGCACTGGTTATCGTCCAGCATTCCCGGCTACCGTTTTGTTTTGCAGGATTACGATCAAGCCGGGTTGACCCGGGCGGCACATGAGCAAGCCGTCGATTTTATTATTACCGGCAGCGGCCACTACGTATCTCTGGAGCATAGCGATGGCGCAAGCCGTATCGCAACGCTGGAGTCTCCGTGGGCTAAATCGACGATAAAGGCTATCGGTTCGGCCATAGTCGTGCGTCGAGATTCGCCTTTGCTCGCTTTGGCGGATTTGGCAGGTAGGCATGTGCTGGCCGTCGGAGCGGATGCCTTCGGCGGCTACCAAGTGGCCGCGCGGGAACTGTTGGAAGCCGGCGTCGATCCCGAACGCGACTTCGGAAAAATTCAATTTAGCGGTTTCCCGATACAAGCTATCTTGCTTGCCGTGCGCGATGGCCGGGCCGACGCCGGGATAGTCCCGGCCTGCTTGCTGGAGAAAATGATAGGCAGCGGCGAAATCGCCGCCGGAGCGTTGCGGGTATTGGCACCGCAAGAGATCAAGGATTTTCCATGCCAAACCTCGTCGCGCTTATATCCAAACTGGCCGTTTGCCGCCTTAGCTCATACTCCCGCGCCGCTATCCAAACGCGTAGCCGTTGCTTTATTACAAATGCCCCGCACGGCGGAGGGGTATAGCTGGGCCATTCCCAGCGATTACCAGACGGTGGACGAGTTGTACCGCGAACTGAAAATCGGACCCTATGCCAATTTGCGGCTATGGACCTTCGCGGGCCTGCTGCAGCGTTTCTGGGGCTGGATATTATTGGTTCTGGGCGTGCTGGTGATATGGGCGGTGCATACCGTGCGGGTTGAGTATCTGATAGCACAACGCACTCTGGCCTTGCGCGCGGCGCAGCAGGAGCGGCGGCGGATGGAGGAGGAGGCGCGCAAGCGTCAAGCGACCTTAGACCATACCGCGCGCTTGGCGATTTTGGGCGAAATGGCCAGTGCCATTGCCCATGAGCTGAACCAGCCGCTCGCCGCCATCGGCAATTTTGCGCGGGGCATGGTACGGCGCATCGCTGCCGGTCGCCTAGAGCCGGAACCTCTGCTGGATGGCGCGCATGAAATTATCGGACAAAGCGAACGCGCGGCCGACATCATTCGCAATATCCGCCTTTTTGCGAAGAAACAAGCGCCGGAATGCCGGGCCATAGACTTGCTGCCCTTGATCGGCGAGGCGATAGCCTTTTTTAGCGGCACCCAAGCGGATACGCCCATCGTGTGGCAGCCTGTTGCGCTGAGCGAGGCGGCCATCGTGCAAGCCGACCCTCTGCAAGTTCAACAAGTCGTGCTGAATCTGCTGAAAAACGCCCAGGATGCGCAACTGTCGGCTGGCCGGGCGGGGGTGCCGATCGAGGTGCGATTGTATGCCGAGGGCAGCTTCTATCGAGTCGCTGTGCGCGATTCCGGTTGCGGGCTGGAACCCGAACAGTTTGCGCGCTTGTTCGAGCCGTTCTTTTCGACCAAGCCGGAAGGGCTCGGCTTGGGCTTGTCGTTGAGCAAAAGCATTATCGAATCATACGGAGGCACGCTTTCGGCGAGCGGCAATGAGGATGGCGTAGGTTTGACGGTGTGCTTCAGTTTGCCTGAAATGAAATTCCCGAGGGAAAAATGAACGAACAGGATGCGGTGATTTTTGTGGTCGACGACGATGCGGCGATGCGCCGCTCGCTGGCTTATTTGTTCGACTCGGTGGGCTGGCGCGTGGAATTGTTCGATTCGGGACGCGATTTTTTGGATCGCTACGACGGCCATTTGCCGGGCTGTCTCGTGCTGGATATGCGCATGCCCTTGATGAGCGGGCTGGAGTTGCAACACATGCTCAAGGAGCGCGAGATAGGCATACCCATCGTTTTTCTCACCGGCCACGGCGATGTGGCGATGGCGGTGCAAGCGATGAAAACCGGCGCGAGCGACTTCCTCGAAAAGCCGTGCAAAGACCAAGTGTTGCTGGATACGGTGTCGCGCGCCGTGCAGCGCAGCCTGGCCGTATGCCGCAAAAGCGAGCAGACCCACGCCGTTCTATCCATACTCGCGACCCTGACGCCGCGCGAACGGGAAGTGGCGGAGCGGGTGGCCCTCGGCAAGGCCAACAAAATTATCGCCCGCGAACTCGATATCAGCGATAAAACCGTTCAGGTTCACCGCCATCATGCGATGGAAAAAATGGGCGTCCATTCGGCGGCGGAACTCGCTCTCGTACTGTTCGGCACCGAAGCGGTTGACGCCTCTTGATTCCTGCTGGCTCCCGAACGCCCCCTCGCTAGGGAGCGTTCGCGCTACGCCCGCACGATCCGCGCCGGTAGACCTTGCCGCACCGCCGTTCCCGCCACCGGATCGACGAACACGTTGCGTCCGCTGCGGCTCGGATCGCTCAAGCCCATATCGTTGAGATTCGTACCGGCGCCGATGGCCGGCTCATGCGGCCGAGTTTGGCCGCCGATGGTGTGCGCCCGCGCACCGAGTTCGCGATGGCCGAAGCCGTGCTCGACCGCCACCACGCCGCGCTGCACGCCATGGCGCAGTATCATCGTCGCTGCGGCGCGCCCCCCCGGCGTTTCGAGGTAGACCTTGTCGCCGCTTTGCAAACCCAAGTGCGCGGCATCGTCCGGATGCACCGCCACCGGATTGTCGGGATGGATGCCGCGCAAGCGCCGTGCGCCGATGCTGTACGAGTTTTGCAGCGGCGATTTCGAGCTGATCAATTGCAGCGGCCATTCCGTTTCCGGGTAC
>JAIOJO010000520.1 GCA_019911985.1 Sulfuricellaceae bacterium
TTCTCAAAGCGTTCGATATATTCGTAGCACTTCTCGCCCCAACCGTTACGGGCGGCATCGCTGGCATATTCAACCTCCCTTTCAGTGATTGAAGGTTTCGTGTAATAAATCCTTGGCTTCATTGCTCCTCCAGTTGAGGCACCGCCACCACGAACTTCCCGCCCCATTCCCGGATATATGCCAACTGTTCCATCACTTCCTGCCGCAAATTCCATGGCAGGATGACCACCCGATCAGGGCGGCTGGCTTTTAAATGGCTCTCGTCCTCAATAGGGATCCAGCTGCCGGGAAGGAATTTTCCCTGTTTTGCCGGGTTGCGATCCACAACGTAGGGCAGCAAATCCGGCCGCACTCCCGCAAAATTAAGCAGGGTGTTGCCTTTGGCAGCGGCACCGTAAGCGGCGACCTTCAAGCCGGAGTTATGGGCCTCCAGCAGGAACGCCAGAAAATCATTCTTGATTTTCTCGGCACACGCCTGGAAACCCCGATAGAAATCGGCTGACTTCATGCCGGCATGAGCCTCGCGGTTAAGAAGCTCCGCTACCCGAGGAGAAACAGGCTGCTTCCTCGTGTCGGAGCGATGCGCAAAAACGCGCAAGCTGCCGCCATGGGTAGCGAGTTCCTCCACGTCGAAAACCGTCAACCCATTGATCCGTGCGATTCTCTCGACAGCCGTGAGTGACAAATAAGAGTAATGCTCGTGGTAAATGGTGTCGAACTGGCTTTCCTCCACCAGCCTCAACAAATGCGGGAATTCGAAAGTCGCCACCCCGGCGGGTTTGAGGAGGGCGGCAAATCCCCTGAGGAAATCGTTGATATCCGGCACATGGGCAAGCACATTGTTGGCCGCGATCAAGTCAGCCTTTCGGCCTTCGACAACAAGCCTGTCAGCCAGTCCCGTGCTGAAAAATTCCTCGACGATCTCGATACCTTTCTGGCGCGCGGCAACGGCGGTGCTGGCCGTCGGTTCCACGCCGAAGCAGGGTATTCCGAGGGCCTTGACGTACTGCAACAGGTAGCCGTCATTGGCCGCAATTTCCGCCACCAGGCTGTCCTTGCCCAAGCCGAGGCGCGCCACCATCGCCGTGACGTAGTCACTCGCATGCGCCAGCCAGGTGGTGGAATAGGAGCTGAAGTAGGCGTAGTCGGAAGAAAACAGTTCCTCGGCTCCGCCATAGTCTTCCGTTTGCACCAGCCAGCACTGGGTACAAACCAGCACACGCAACGGGAACCACTTTTCCGGCGCCCGGAGCGAACCGGCAGTGAGGTAGGCGTTGGAAGGAGGGGCGCTGCCAAGGTCGATGAAAGGAAGCGTTACGTCCGTGCCGCAATGACGGCATTTCATGCACACACCCCCGCAAAATCCGGGCCGATAAATGGATGGGCATGGTCGCGCTCCGATAATTCGGCGATGGGTAACGGCCAGGCGATGTTTAGCCGGGGGTCAGTCACGTTGAGCGCACTTTCCGCTGTCGGCGTGTAGCACTCGGTATGCAGGTAGAGCAACTCGCAATCGTCCTCCAGAGCCTGAAAGCCGTGCGCAAACCCCTCTGGAATACAAAGTGCTTTCCGGTTCTCCGCCGACAGCACCTCCCCATGCCAGCAAAGGAAGGTCGGAGAGTCCGCGCGGAGATCAACGGCGACATCAAAAATTTCGCCCTTGAGACAGGAAACTATTTTGGTTTCCGCATGGGGCGGATACTGGAAATGCAGGCCACGAACGACTCCCTTGCAACGAGTGACGGAGTGGTTGATTTGTGCGATGGGTTTGGCCAGACCGATCTTTCTGAATTCTTCGGCACAGAACATCCGCGTGAATGAGCCACGGCCATCTTCGGACTGCTTCCGGCAAACGACGGTCAAGCCCGCCAGCGCCGTGGGCTGGAAATCGAAGCGAGGCGGCATGGTCATGCCCCGCCTTCGAAGGCGGCAATTTGCCCAAGAGTAAAGGCATGCATGTCCTTGCCTGCATGCCAAGCCTTGTACCAGGCCACCGTTTCCGCCAGCGCCCGCTCGATCGGCCAGCGTAGCTGCCAGTGCAGGCGGCTTCTCGCCTTGGTGATATCCAGGCGCAAAAGTCCCGCCTCGTGGAGATCGCCGGAGGATGCCTGTAGGGTAACGTTACCGTCGCCCCAAAGCGCGGCCACCCTCCGGGCAATTTCACCCACGGTGGCATCACCGCTTGCATCCGGCCCGAAATTCCACGCCTCGGCGTAGTTTGACGTTCCCCCACACAGGGCCTCCGCCAACAGCAGATAACCGGATAGGGGATCAGGAAGGTACGGCCAAGGGCGAACAGCTTCCGGATTGCGAAGATCCATATTTCCTCCGCTACTAAAAACCCGGATGTAGTCCGGGACAAGCCAATCTTCGGCCCAGCCCCAGCCGACATTACCAGCACGAGCCGTGGCAGCTGCGGCGATGCCCTCGTGAGGACTCAAGAGGGGCTGGGCAGCCACTTGCGCGGCGTCAAACGGGCTAGACTCCGGTTGGCGGCTCCAACGAAACCAAGTACTTCCGCCCCAAGCCATCGCAATCATAATGCCAGCCAGCCGCCCTTGAAACCGGTATGACCGGTGAGGAAAACACGGCGCCCCGCCCAAAACGGAGGAACGAGAACTCACGACCAGACTTTCCATGGCGCCTGCCCGCTCTGCCAGAGAGATTCCAGGTTGTTCTTGTCCCGCAGGGTATCCATCGGCTGCCAGAAACCATGGTGCTCGAAAGCCATTAATTGCCCCGATGCGGCAAGCTCATTGAGGGGGCTCTCTTCCCAACTGGTTTCATCACCACCAGTACCGTCCAGCACCTTGGGTGAAAGCAAAAAAAACCCCCCGTTGATCCAGCCGCCCTCCCCTTTAG
>JAIOJO010000521.1 GCA_019911985.1 Sulfuricellaceae bacterium
CCGAAACCCTGCCCGACCCCGCGGGAGCCCTCAGGCGGGTTGCCGCCATTTCTGCCGACGTGGTAGCCATCAACATCAGCGGCGACAATCAGATCAGGCTTTTTTCCCAGATCGATCCGCAGACGCTCGAAAAGCAATCGTGGGTCGTGGGCGAAGTGGATTGGGAGGAGCTCTATCCCGCGCCGGGAACGCCGCGCCCTCTGTACGGCATTACGTGGGCCTGGAATCTCGACACGCCCGGAACCGCGGAATTTGTAGCCCGCTACCGGAAACGCTACGGCCATACCCGGCTGGATTACCCCGGCGACGTGACGCATGCGGCCTATTTCGCGACCAAAGCCTTGCTCACCGCGATTGAGCGCGCTGGCACCACGGACAACCACGCGATTATACGGCAGCTCGAAAACCTCAAGTGGACGGCAAAGGAACGCATGCAGCATGACGCGGCCTATATGGACCCCGTCAGCCATCACCTGCAGCAAACCGTCTACATCGCCACTTGGCGCCCGCGAATCGACCATCCCGAGCGCGGCCAAGTCATCCTTGGCCACGCTTCCCCCGCGCAGGTACGGTACGAGCGGGAGCGGACGACTCGATTGGAGTCTTTTGCCGACACCCCGCACTACGCGCCATGAAAATGCTCCGCTTGGGCCTCATTGCGCGAATCGCGCTACTGGTCGTCGGCGTAGAGGTTGCCGCCTTCAGCGCGCTCGGATGGTTTTACGTCGATCGGTTCAGCAAAGCCATCGAAGAACGTACCTACCTACACCTGGGCAATGTGGGCCGGATGATTGCTAGTGACGAGTTGGCGATCAGCTCCATTTCTCACCAGTCGATCGTGCGCGATCTGGTCGGCGCGCCTTACCTTAACGGCATGGCCATCGGCGGCAACGGGCGGATCATCGTCTCCACCGATCCAGCCAATCTGGGCCGCCTGGCGCGCAGCGTTCCCGGCTTCGATGCCCGATGGATGGCCGCATCCGCTCCCGATGAAGAATTCATTTCAGGCGAGAACACCCTCACGGCCGTTACGCGTATTCGCGGTTCCTCGGGCGGATCGCTCATGTACACCACGGTGATCACGATCAGTACGGCCGAACTTCTCGCCATGAAGCGTTCCATCGCCTTGTGGGGTCAACTCGGCTCGCTACTGTTCATCCTGCTCAGTTCTGCCGGCATCGTCCTCATCGCCCAACGCCTTATCACCAGGCGTGTAAATATCTCCCTGAAGGTTTTGAAGGATGTGGAGGATGGCGCCCTCGATGCACGCATTCCCGTGTTGTCCAACGATGAGCTGGGGCAGCTTCAGCACGGCATCAACTCGATGACGGAAAAGGTCGGCGCGTTGCTGAATCAGCATCGCCGCAACGAAGAGGAAATCCGCGCATCGAGCCGGCTGCTGGACTCCATTGTCGAGAACATTCCCAACATGATCTTCCTGAAGCGCGCTTCCGATCTGCGCTTCGTGCTTTTCAACAAGGCCGGGGAGAAATTGCTGGGCTTCGACCGTCAGGATATGCTGGGCAAGAACGATTACGACATGTTTCCCAAGGAACAGGCGGACTTCTTCACCGCTCACGATCGCGCTGTGTTGCGCTCGCCGGAGGTGCTCGACATCCCTGAGGAAACAATCGCCGCGCGCGACGGTGCCCAACGCATTCTGCACACCCAAAAGCTGGCGCTGCACGACAGCCGTGGCGAGGCGGAATATCTCCTCGGCATCTCCGAGGATATTACCGAACGCAAGAAGGCAGAGGAAAGAATCAGCGAACTGGCTTTCTTCGACCAGCTTACCGGTTTGCCCAACCGTACACTCTTGCTGGATCGTCTGAGACAGGCCATGACGACCAGCGCCCGTAGCGGAAATTATGGCGCGCTGCTGTTTATCGATCTGGATAATTTCAAGACGCTCAACGACACCCTCGGCCACGATATGGGGGATTTGCTGCTGAAGCAGGTGGCTCGGCGTCTGCAGCAAGTCGTTCGCGCGGAAGATACCGTGGCGCGGGTGGGGGGGGACGAATTTTTGGTGATGCTGACGAGCTTGGGCGCGAACGAGCGGGAATCCGCCAGCCAGGTCGAAGCCGTGGGCAGGAAAATTCTCGCCGCGCTGAATCAAGCGTATCGACTCGACGACGTGGTTTTCAACAGCACGCCGAGCATAGGTGCGACCCTATTCCGGGGCCAACAGGCTTCGGTCGACGATCTGTTGAAGCAGGCCGATCTCGCCATGTACAAATCGAAAGAAGCGGGGCGCAACACCCTGCATTTCTTTAACTCGGAAATGGAGCGCGCCGTGATGGAACGCGCCGCCCTGGAAAAGGATTTGCGCGAGGCTATACAGGAGAAACGGTTCTTGCTCCATTACCAGGCGCAAGTGGCGGACAACGGGCGGCCGACGGGAGCCGAAGTCCTGTTGCGTTGGCCGCATCCTCAACGCGGCATGGTGCCGCCTAACGATTTCATTCCTTTGGCTGAAGAAACCGGTTTGATTTTGCCGCTGGGCCACTGGGTGCTGCATACGGCTTGCACTCAATTGGCTGTTTGGGCCGCGCGGCCGGAGATGTCTCATCTCACGGTTGCGGTGAACGTCAGTCTCCATCAGTTCCGTCAGCCCGATTTCGTGGACCAGGTGCTGGCGGTCGTCGGGGAGACCGGTGCGAATCCGCATCGCCTGAAGCTGGAGTTGACGGAGAGCATGTTGGCCTCGAACATTGAGGATATCGTCGAGAAGATGCACGCCTTAAAAGCCCGGGGCGTGGGTTTCTCGCTCGACGATTTCGGCACGGGCTATTCCTCGCTCTCGTATCTGAGGCGTCTGCCGCTGGATCAATTGAAGATCGACCAGTCTTTTGTGCGCGACGTCATCAGCAACCCGAACAATGCCACCATTGCCAAAACCATCGTGGCGCTGGCCCGGAGCCTCGGCCTGGACGTGATCGCCGAGGGCGTGGAAACCGCCGCGCAACGGAGTTTTCTGGCCGCCGCAGGCTGCCATGCCTATCAGGGCTATTTCTTCAGCCATCCGTTGCCGCTGGACGATTTCGAGAAGTTTGCACTGGAAATTGCTTGATGCACGTCCTGGCAGCCCGGATATGCGGAGAAGCAAGCCTGGCGCATTGCTGGTTTTGCCGTTTGGTCTTCTAGGCTAGGCGTTTCCGCCGCCCCGTTCCCTTGCAAAGGCCCTGGGCGGAGGCGCAAAATGCGTGTTTCCCAATTTTCCAATTTTGAAGCGAACCATGAAGAAACAAAGTCCCAAATTCGTCGCAACGCTTGTCCGCTCCTTGCTTCCTCTGGCGCTCGCCGCCTTCCATGGCACGGCCGTCGCCTCTGCGGTGCCGCCCGCGCCCGATGTGGATGCGCGCAGCTACGTGCTGATGGATACCGCCTCCGGCCGGGTGCTGGCGGCCAAGGCCGAAAATCAGCGGCTGGAGCCGGCGAGCCTGACTAAACTGATGACGGTGTACCTGGCGTTCGACGGCCTTCAGCGCGGTACCCTCAAGCTCGACGAGACGGTCGCGGTGAGCCCAGAGGCCTGGAAGACGGGCGGGTCGCGCATGTTCATCCAGCCGCTGTTGCCGGTTAACGTCGAACAACTGATTCAGGGGCTGGTGGTGGTTTCGGGGAACGATGCCGCGGTGGCGCTTGCCGAAACGATGGGCGGCAGCACGGACAGCTTCGTGCAGATCATGAATCGCACGGCGCAGCAGCTCGGCCTGAAGAACACCCATTATGTAGACGTCAACGGCTTGCCCCAGGCTGAGCATTATTCCAGCGCCTACGACCTGGCGCTGCTCAGCCGGGACATCATCGCCCGTTTTCCGCAGTACCTCCATTACTTCGGCGAGAAGACCTTCACCTACAATAAAATCACTCAGCGCAACTGGAATCCGCTGGTATTCAGCGATCCGACCGTGGACGGCCTGAAGACCGGGCATACCGACGAGGCCGGTTTCTGCCTGGATGCCACCGCGGTGCGCCAGAACCGGCGGCTGGTCGCGTTGGTGATGGGGTCGAGCACGCGATCCGCCAGCGCCAGCGCCGCCGAGGCCTTGCTGAACTTCGGTTACCGCAACTTCGAGACGGACCTGATCTATCCGGCAAGCCAGCGCGTGGGAAGCTTGAACGACGTTCGCCTTAACCCCATGACCGTCCCGGTGGGCACGGCCGGGGCGTTCTATGCGGCGTTGCCGGTGGGCGACCGCAGCCGGTTGCGGACAAATCTGATGCTCGCTCCCGAGCCCAAGGCCCCGGTGGCGCGCGGCCAAGTGGTGGGTACTATTGTGGCCACCGTCGATGGCGCCGTGGTGGCCACGGTGCCCGCCGTTGCGCTCGCGGCGGCGGCAGAAGCGGGCGTGTTCAAGCGCGCGTGGAACCGGCTGCAAACCTGGCTGTAGACCGGCCGTCCTGCTCCGCATCAAGACGGGGTAGGGCGTTGGGCCGCTACACGATCGGGCCGGTCTTTGCCGTGCGATCATCGAGCATGGCGGCGTTTTCCCTATCCTGACGGCTTGCACCAAGCCGGCCGCCTGCTCCATGAGATAAAGACAGTCCGATGGCCCTCAGCTCAAATTGCCGCGATCGAAAATCCTACATCGGTCTCGCTGCATTGATGCGCCTGGTGTCGTCCGGGGCTGATGTGTCCCCGCTGGTGAACATGGCCGCATACGATCCAAGCGATGCGAATATGTTGATGGGCTTATCTATCGTATTCCAACTCACGGGCAGTCGCGAAATGGGGTTGGAGCTGCAAGAAAAAGCCCTGAAAATACGGCAACTCTATCATCAGCCGCCCGCCGAAGGCCCTGCCGGGCTTAAGCTTCTTGCCATCATGAGGCCGGGCGACATGATGGATAACACGCCCTTGGATTTTCTGCTGGAAGGCTCCGATGTCGCACTCGATATACTCTACATGTCATCGGATTTGCCTTTCCCGCCATCCTTGCCGGAGCACGATGTGCTTTTCATCGCCATCGGCCAATCCGACCGGAATCCATTCTTGTTGGATCAGGTGGGGAATCTCATCAAGTCGTCTCCGCGCCCCGCTCTCAACATGCCGGATCGAATCGCGTGCCTATCGCGGGACGGCGTCAGCGCCTTGCTGAAATCCACGCCCGGCGTGGATATACCCATTTCGGCGCGTACCGGCAGGCAGGGCTTATGGCAAATTTGCAGTGGGGAGAAATCCCTTAGCGCCTTGCTGGAAGACGCAAACTTTCCGATTATCGTGCGGCCGCTCGGCTCGCATGGCGGAAGAGGGCTAGCCAGGATCGATAGCCCGGCCGCCATTGCGGCTTATCTGGACGCGATGCCGGATCAGGATTTCTATGCCGCGCGCTTTGTCGATTACCGCGGGCCGGATGGCCTGTACCGGAAGTACCGCATTGCCTTGATCGACGGCCAGCCGTTTGCCTGCCATCTGGCCATATCCGAAAATTGGATGATCCATTACAAGGATGCGGGGATGACGGAAAGCGCCGCTAAGCGTGCCGAGGAAGCGAGCTTCATGGCCAACTTCGACGAGGACTTCGGACGCCGGCACGAAGAGGCCTTCCGTGCTATCGGCCAGTGCATTGGGCTCGACTACCTCGTCATCGATTGCGGGGAAACACCTGCGGGCGATCTATTGATATTCGAGGCGGATAACCTCGGATTCGTTCATGCCCTGGACCCGGTGGATGTTTTTCCGTACAAACAAGCGCAGATGCGCAAGGTTTTCGGGGCTTTTCACGCCATGCTGAGACAAGCCATGAATTGAGATCATGGCTCGGGGCTAAGCTGGCCCGGCGCGTTTTGCATGGATTCCGTTTCATCGCAACGCGAATTGTCTAGGCAATAGCGGCATTTTTAATCCATCATGGGAAGCGGTCACCCATACTTTCCAGTGGAGGCGGTTATGATTTTGATGCGTCTATTTACGATTTTCCTGCTGACCTTGTCCCTCGGCGGTTGCGGCTACAATACCCTGCAGTCCACCGACGAGCAGATCAAGGCCAGTTGGGCCGAGGTGCTCAACCAGTATCAGCGGCGCGCCGATCTGGTGCCGAACTTGGTGAACGTGGTGAAGGGCTATGCCGCCCACGAGAAGGATGTGTTCACCCAGGTAACCGAAGCGCGCGCCCGGGTCGGCGCCATCCAGGCGACGCCGGAGTTGATCAACGACGAGCAGGCCTTCGCCAAGTTCCAGGCGGCTCAGGCCCGCATGAGCAGCGCGTTGTCGCGTTTGCTGGCGGTGTCGGAGCGCTATCCCCAGCTCAAGGCCGACGGGGTGTTCCGCGATTTGCAGGCGCAACTGGAAGGCACCGAGAACCGCATCGCCGTGGCGCGCAACCGCTATATCAAGGCGGTGCAGGAGTACAACGTGACGGTGCGCTCCTTCCCGTCCAACCTCACCGCGATGATGTTCGGTTTCAAGGTGAAGCCTTCCTTCACGGTCGAGGACGAAAAGGCGATTGCTGCGCCGCCCAAGGTGGATTTCGGAGCGGCTCCGGCCGGTGCGGCGCGCTAATGCAATGAATATGCTGCTGCGCAGGCTTGGCTTGGCGGCCTTGCTGTGGCTGCTCGCCGCCGGGCCGGTGCTGGCCGAGGTGGCGGTGCCGCCCTTGCAGGCGCGGGTCACCGACCTGACCGGAACCTTGTCCGCTGCCCAGCGGGATTCCCTGGAACGCAAGCTGCAAGCTTTCGAAGCGAAGAAGGGTAGCCAGATTGCCGTCCTGATTATTCCCACGACCCAGCCAGAGGCGATAGAGGCCTATTCGATCCGCGTCGTCGAGCAATGGAAGCTCGGGCGCAAAGGCGTCGACGACGGCGTATTGTTGCTGGTGGCGAAGGACGACCGGGCCTTGCGTATCGAAGTGGGCTACGGCCTGGAAGGCGTAGTTCCGGACGCGGTGGCGAAGCGGATCGTCAGCGAAATCATCGTTCCAAAATTCAGGGAAGGCGATTATCCCGGCGGTATCGAAGCGGGTGTGGATCGTCTGATCCGGGTGATCGACGGCGAGCCTCTGCAGCCGCCCAAACGTGCGGCGCGGTCGACGAATTGGGAGGCTTCCCTGCCGGTGATGTTCGCTACGGTGC
>JAIOJO010000522.1 GCA_019911985.1 Sulfuricellaceae bacterium
CCATTATCCGCGCCAAGTTCGACAAGTGGTTTTCGAAGAAGGTGAAGGAGGCCGGTGCGCTGGTGGTGTGCGAAACCACGGTGCTGGAGTTGTTGCGGGATGCGGGCGGCAAGGTGGTCGGCGTGGAGGTGGATCGCGAAAACGGCAAGATTTACGCCGATGTCGTAATTATCGCCGACGGCGTGAATTCGACCTTGGCCCGCAAGGCGGGCTTCCGCGAAGAACTCAACCCCAAGCACGTCGCCCTAGCGGTCAAGGAAATCCATTTTCTGCCCAAGGACGTGGTGGAGAGCCGCTTCAACATCGGCAAGGACGAGGGCGTGGTGATCGAAATGCTGGGCAAAATCACCCAGGGCATGGTCGGCACCGGTTTTCTCTATACCAACAAGGACTCGATCAGCATCGGCGTGGGCTGCATGTTGTCCGATTTCATGGGGCAAAAAACCCGTCCCTACGAACTCATGGATAGACTCAAAGCCCATCCCTCGATCAAACCGCTGTTGCAAGGCGGTGAAATGAAGGAATACACCGCCCATATGATTCCCGAGGGCGGCTACCATGCCATCCCCCAAATTTACGGCGACGGCTGGTTGATCGCGGGCGATTCGGGCATGTTCGTCAACGCCGTGCACCGCGAGGGGTCGAATTTGGCGATGACCACCGGACGCATGGCGGCCGAGGTCGTGATGGAGTTGCGCCAGGCCGGGAAAGCCATGACGGCTGGCCATCTGGCCTTGTACAAGCAACGCCTGGACGACAGCTTCGTGATGAAGGACATGAAGAAATACAAGGATATGCCGGATATTCTCGACGGCAATAGGCAGTTTTTCACGACTTACCCGGAACTCCTCAGCCGGTCCGCCTATACTATGCTCACCGTCGATGGCGTGGACAAGCGCAGCAAGGAAAAAGAGATTTTTGCCGATTTCCGCGAGCGCCGTTCCCTCTTCGGCTTGCTGGGCGACGCGTTCAAGCTATGGAGGGCGCTGCGATGACGGCACAAAAAGTCGAGGAAAAATTATTCCAGAACCGCTACCTGGTGGACGCGGACAACCCGCATATCCGCATCAAGGACCCCGAGGTCTGCGCCACCCGGTGCGAAACCAAGCAATGCGCGGTGTGTTGCCCCGCCGGTTGTTATACCGTGGAAGAAGCCAAGGTGACCTTGATTACCGACGGCTGCCTGGAGTGCGGCGCTTGCCGCGTCGTGTGCAACACCTATCTGAATGTGGCTTGGGAATATCCTCGCGGCGGGTATGGCATCTTGTTTAAGTTCGGCTAAGCGGACTTTGAGCGCCTCGACCCGCAATGCCTAGCATGAGCAAGCCGCCTGCCGCATTGCCCCGCTCGCCGCAGGCCGCTCTGGTGCTCGGCGCGATCGGTATCGTGTATGGCGACATCGGAACCAGCCCGCTGTACGCGATGAAGGAAATATTCGCCGGCCACCATCCGGTCGCGCTGTTGCAGAGCAATGTGCTGGGCGTGTTGTCGCTGGTGTTCTGGTCGCTGATGGTGGTGGTATCGCTCAAGTACGTGGCTTTTGTCATGCGCGCGGACAACCACGGCGAGGGCGGGATTATGGCGCTGATGGCGCTCACCTTGCGCACCGCGCAGACCCGTCCGCGCCGCCGCTGGCTGCTGATGACGCTGGGTTTGGCGGGCGCCTCCCTGTTTTACGGCGACGGCGTGATTACGCCGGCTATTTCGGTATTGAGCGCGGTTGAGGGCTTGGAAATCGCCACCCCGGTATGCAAGCCGTTTGTGGTGCCGATCACGATCGCCGTGCTGGCGCTTTTGTTTTTCTACCAGCGCAAGGGAACGGCGGGCATCGGCAAGCTATTCGGCCCGGTCATGGTTTTCTGGTTCGCCAGCCTGGCCGTATTGGGCATCGTCAGCATCGTTCAGGAGCCGGACGTGCTGCGCGCCCTCAACCCGCTCTACGCCATCCGTTTTTTCGCCGCCCACGGAGCGCAAGCCTTTCTCGCCCTCGGCGCCGTGGTGCTGGTTTTGACCGGGGCGGAAGCCTTGTATGCCGACATGGGACATTTCGGGCGGCGGCCCATCCAGTTGGCTTGGTTCGCCTTTGTGCTGCCTGCGCTGATGCTCAATTATTTCGGCCAGGGGGCGCTCATCCTGCACCATCCGCATGCGGTGCAGAACCCTTTTTACTGGCTGGTTCCCGCCTGGGCGCTGTATCCGATGGTGGCGCTGGCGACCATCGCTACCGTGATCGCCTCGCAAGCGGTTATTTCGGGCGCTTTTTCGATCACCCATCAAGCGATGCAATTGGGCTACGCCCCGCGCTTCGAGTTGCGCCATACGTCCGAGGAAGCCATTGGCCAGATCTATGTTCCCGGTATCAACTGGATGCTGCTGGTCGCCGTGATCGCCCTGGTGCTGGGCTTCCAATCGTCGAATAAGCTGGCGGCGGCTTATGGCATCGCCGTCACCGGAACGATGGTGATTACCACGACCCTGGCTTTTGTCGTAGCCAGCCGCTTGTGGGGATGGGGGTGGTTCAAGAGTACCGTGCTGCTGGCCGGTTTCCTGATCGTGGATCTCGCGTTCTTCGGCGCCAATGCGCTGAAGATCGTCGATGGCGGTTGGTTCCCGGTGCTCATGGGCGCCTTGATATTTACGCTCATGTCCACCTGGAAGCGGGGCCGGGAGATCCTGCTGGCCCACTTGAAGGAAAGCGCCTTCAAGCTGGAGGATTTTATCGAGGGCATCAAAATCCAGGGTCCGGCCCGAGTTCCCGGTACCGCCGTCTACATGACGGCGAATACCCACGGCGTGCCCTTTTCCTTGCTGCACAACTTGATGCACAACAAAGTTCTGCACGAGCAAGTGGTGCTGCTGCACGTGTTCATTCGGGATGTTCCTTGGGTGGCGAGCCGCGAGCGCATCCACGTCGTTGCGCTGGAAAACGGGTTTTTCCAGGTGCGGCTCGAATACGGATTCAAGGACGAGCCGAACATTCCCCGCGACTTGCTGCTTTGCGACGTCCATAAGCTGAAATGCGACATGATGATGACCTCGTTCTTTTTCGGCCGCGAAACGTTGGTTCCTTCCCGCCATCCGGCGATGCCGATGTGGCGCTCCTTGTTGTTCATCAGCATGTACCGCAACGCGGCCAGCGCCATGTCTTTTTTCCGCATCCCCACCAATCGCGTGGTGGAGCTGGGGACGCAAATCGAATTGTAGCGATAGCCAGCGCCTTGCTTGGGCATGGCGGGTATGCGCGCGCAAAAATGGCTAGGCCGGCGCGAGCCGCATCCCGATTGACAGGCCATGGCGAGAGGTATATCTTTCGCCCGTCTCAAAAACACAGGCCACCCCACTTGGACAGTTGCAGTTGTAGCACTATTTGCCTCTCGGCCGTCGCGAAAGTTTCACATTAGGGCTGTATTCTCCGTATCCGCTCTTGAAGCTTCCCGTTGACCGCAGAGGTTTAGGGAAGATAAGGACGGAAAATCCTTCGGCATCCTGCCGGCGCATTTTCAGGTTTTATCTATTTTGACGTTTCTATGCATGGTGCTGCTAGCCGCGGCCATGCCTAGCTTCGCTGCGCGCGAAATAAGGAGTTCACAATGAAGAGCGTTTTCCTGAGGGAATTTTTTGTCGCATGCATGCGGACGCGGGGGATCAGCCGCCATTTCCGGCGGCTTGCCCTCCTCGATTCGCTCACCGGCACGGGTGTAAGTAAAGAGGTGCCGCCATCGTTGGCACAGACTCTGGTTGGCGCCGCCAAAAGCGACGTCGATGCGTTGTTGAGCAGCCTTGGCTCCCATGCAGACGGCCTGAGCGAACACGAGGCTGAGGTTATCCGCGAGCGTGTTGGTTTTAACGAAGTCGAGCACGAAAAACCCATGCCATGGTGGCGGCACCTGTGGCACAGCTATAGCAATCCGTTCAACCTGTTGCTAACTATTCTCGCCCTGGTCTCCTACCTTACCGGGGACATGAAGGCCACGATCGTCATTTCGACCATGGTGGTATTGTCCACGCTGTTGCGCTTCTGGCAAGAGTCCAAATCCAACAAAGCGGCGGACAAGTTGAAGGCGATGGTGAGCAACACGGCCACCGTGATGCGCCGAGACCCGGCCGAAGATGCCGCCGAGGATGCACGCAAATACTTCGACGTCATGCTTCACCCCAAGGCGCCGCAACGCACCGAAGTGCCGATCAAAAACCTGGTGCCGGGTGATCTGGTGGTGCTGTCGGCTGGGGACATGATCCCTGCGGATATACGTGTGTTGACCGCCAAAGACCTGTTCTTGGCGCAGGCGGCCATGACGGGTGAATCGCTGCCGGTGGAGAAATTCGCCCACCCACGCAACCCGGAGGCCACCAATCCGCTGGAACTGGACAACATCCTGTTCATGGGTACCAACGTGGTGAGTGGTTCGGCGACGGCCATAGTAGTTGCTACCGGCAGCAACACTTATTTTGGGGCGCTAGCCCAGCGCGTGACCACCACCGACCGTGCGCCGACGGCCTTCCAGTCCGGGGTGAACAAGGTGAGTTGGTTGCTGATCCGCTTCATGCTGGTGATGACGCCGGCGGTGCTGCTGATCAACGGTTTCACCAAGGGCGATTGGGTAGAGGCGTTCCTGTTCGCGCTGTCGGTTGCGGTGGGCTTGACGCCGGAAATGCTGCCGATGATCGTTACCGCCACCTTGGCCAGGGGCGCCGTGATTCTGTCGCGCAAGAAAGTCATCGTCAAGCGGTTGGATGCGATCCAGAACTTCGGTGCGATGGATGTGCTGTGCACCGACAAAACCGGAACGCTGACCCAGGATAAAATTTTTCTGGCGCGGCATACAGACGTGTTCGGTGAGGCGTCGGATCAGGTGCTGGAGTATGCCTACCTCAATAGCTATTACCAGACCGGGCTGAAAAATCTGCTCGACATAGCCGTACTGGAACACGCCGAAGTCCACCGTGAACTCAACGTCGCAAAATACTATCGCAAGGTGGACGAAATCCCGTTTGATTTTCAGCGGCGGCGCATGTCAGTCGTGGTATCAGAGCGCGACGACCATCACGAACTGATCTGCAAAGGTGCGGTGGAGGAGATCCTCAGCGTGTGCAACCGGGTGCATCATGGCGATGCGATCGAGCCGCTCTCGGCTGAACTGCTGGCGCAGGTGAATGGCCTCACCGCTGCACTCAATGAAGAGGGCCTGCGCGTGGTGGCGGTAGCGATGAAAGAAACCCCGCCCACACAGAGCGTATACAGCGTGACGGACGAATCCGACCTGATCCTGGTGGGCTATATCGCCTTCCTCGATCCGCCCAAGGAATCCACTGCACCTGCCTTGAAGGCGCTGCAGGCGCACGGTGTGGCCGTGAAAGTACTGACCGGGGACAACGAACGCGTCACCGCCAAAATTTGCCGTGAAGTCGGCTTGCCGATGCAAGGTGTGATATTGGGTAACAATATCGAGGTACTCAGCGAGGCCGAACTGGCGCTTGTGGTCGAACAACACAATGTATTCGCCAAGCTTTCGCCTTCGCACAAGGAGCGTATCGTGCACGCGCTCAAAGCCAATGGCCATGTCGTTGGTTTTATGGGCGACGGAATCAACGACGCGCCAGCCCTGCGCACCGCAGACATCGGCATTTCGGTGGATACGGCGGTGGACATCGCCAAGGAGGCCGCCGACATCATCCTGCTGGAAAGGAGCCTGATGGTGCTGGAAGAAGGCGTGCTCGAAGGGCGCAAGACTTTTGCCAATATGCTGAAGTACATCAAGATGACCGCCAGTTCGAACTTCGGCAACATGTTCTCGGTGCTGGTGGCCAGCGCTTTCCTGCCTTTCCTGCCGATGCTGCCGCTGCATCTGCTGGTGCTGAACCTGCTCTATGACATCTCGCAGACTGCCATTCCCTTCGACAACGTAGACGAGGAGCAGGTCAGGCTACCGCAACGCTGGAACCCGGACGGTATCAGCCGCTTCATGGTGTTCTTCGGGCCGGTCAGCTCCATCTTCGATATCGCCACTTACGGGCTGATGTGGTTCTTTTTTAGCGCCAACACGGTAGCTCATCAGACCTTGTTCCAGTCGGGCTGGTTCATCGAGAGCCTGCTGTCGCAAACGGTGATCGTGTATATGCTCCGCACGCGGAAAATCCCATTCATCCAGAGCCGCATTGGCTTGCTGCTACTGGCAACGACGATGGCTGTCATGGTCGTCGGGGTTCTCGTACCGATGGGGCCGTTTGCACATTACTTCAGGCTGCAAGCGCTACCGTTCACCTATTTCCCGTTCCTGGTCATGATCTTGCTCACCTACGTGCTGCTGATTCAGGCAATGAAAGGGTTTTACACGCGACGTTACGGATGGCAATAAGGGTGGCGCGGATCGGGCTCGTTCAGCCGGTGAAATGCCGCAGCGTGGACGCTACGCGCTCCACATACCCGCCGCCGAACAAGCGGACGTGAACCAGCAGCGGGTAAAGGTTGTAGAGGGGGCGCTTGGTGTCGTGGAAATTCTGCGATAGCGCGCGCCGTTCGGCGTAATGGCGGAAGAAGGTCTCGCCGAAGGTGGAAAACAGGGTGATGAACGCCAACTCGATTTCCGGGTCGGCGAAATACAGCGCCGGGTCGATAAATCCGGTGATGCGCCCGTCCTGTCCCATGACGTTGCCGCCCCACACGTCGCCGTGCACCAATCCGGGTTTTTCCGGCTCGTCCAGCCATTGGTCGAGCCTGCCCGCCAGGCGCTCGATTCTTTTCACCGATTCTCTGGGCAGGCGGGCCTCATCGAAAGCGAGCCGGGCCATTTCCATCAGCCGTTGCTCGGCGAAAAACCCCAGCCAACGGGCGGTGCGGGGGTTGGGTTGGCGCAGCCCGCCGATCACGGTGTCGAAATCGAAACCGTAATCGGCCGCGGTGTGGCCGTGCAGTTTCGCCAGCAGCTCGGCGGCATGGGCTTCTTCCGCGGGCCCAGGCGAGGCGTTCCCCAGCACCCAGCTCATGAGCAAAAAAGAATCGTCGTAGTCCAGCGCAACAGGCGCGGGCAGAACCGCGTGGCGCCGCAGGTAGTCCAGCATGCGGCCTTCTACCGCCAAGCCGCCGCTCGCCGCTTGATCCACTTTGACGGCATAGAGCGTGCCATTTACCTCCAGGCCGTATATTTCCCCCACGCAGCCGCCGGACAAGGGGCGGAGGTTTTTCACCGCGCCGCCGAGACGTGTTTCGATTTTCTTGAGCAGGTCTGGAGAGGTCATTTGAACGGCCGTGCTGAAATCTTTCCGGGGAAATTTCCGTCCTTGTCAGGGTGATGTCAGGAAAAGGGGCAAGAATACTCGTTAGTGAAACAGACTTGTATTTTTTATCCTCCTTCATCTTCATCAGATGAAGTTTACAGCCCGCCTTGGCGGGCTTTTTTTTACGGATCGGACGCGCCCCGCGTCACGAAACGCTTTCTTCCTTATAGGGCAATTTCATCCGATCGAGCACTTGTCGAGCCATGCTGCGGCAGACGTTGTTCAGCAGCGTCGGCAGGCTGGGTGGCTGGCGGGTTTGCAGCAGCAGTTTGCTGGCGCTGACGGAGTACACCGGGTCGAGGAGCCGGTCGCGGTAGTCCGGCATGAGTTCGTCCAGCGTGCGTTCGGCCGCCATTTGCTGCCAGGGGTTGGTCGGCCATTGGGAGGGAATGCCATAGGCTTCCGGGAAGGCGTCCAAGTCATCGACGACGGTGCGAATGTCTTCGTGCGAGTCGCGGAATGGCAGCAGAGCAAGGCTGGACATCTCGTAGAAGCGGCGATCCATCTCCGGGCGGTTGCCGCCGCCGTCGATCACGCCGATCCAGGAAGGCAAGGCTTCCAGTTTGCGGACGATGCGCTCCAGGGTTTCCGGCGTTCGTCCGTCGAGGGGTATGTAGCGCCGCCCTTCCCGGGCTAGCGGCGTGCGCGCGGCGTCGGTGAGCACGGCAATCGACTGGCGGCCGAGCAGGCCGAGTCCGTGGCACAGCATGTGGGTCATGCTGGTTTTCCCCGTGCCGCCTTTGTTGCCGATGATGCAAACGATACGTTCCATGCGGCCGTTTCTTCCTCCTAGGCCGATCCGCCGCTCTCGCCCGGGTTGGGCGGCAGGTGGGACGCCTCGCCCGGCGTAATCAAAACGACATGGTTGCGGTTGACGTTCATAAACGAGGTGTCGAGGACTTTGTGGCCTTCCAGCGTCCAAACTTCGGCCTGGGTGACGGCAAAGAAGGCTTTGGCTTCCAGGATATAGTCGGTGATCCGGGCGCCCGGCAGCAACTCGACAGACCCCTTGATGCGGAACTGCTCGGTGAAGATGACGACTTTGGTGCGAGGCTGGTCTTTCATGCGTTCTCCCTTAAGCGTTTTAAGTAAGTGTTTTTAAGCGCGAATAGATAGAACTATAGCGCCTCCTGGCCGGATGGGCGAGTACCGGCCGACGGCTTCCGGCCGCTGCCTCGGCCCGGCCGATGAGCGGCGCCAATTCAGGTATAATTTGCGCCTATCTATCGAACTCAGAAAGTTTTTAGCATGCAAGGGCATTATTCCCCCGCCGACATCGAACCCGCCGCCCAGCAAGACTGGGAAGAGCGCCTGGCGTTCAAGGCCGCCGAAAACACGGCCCAGCCGAAATACTATTGCTTGTCCATGTTCCCTTACCCCTCCGGCAAGCTGCACATGGGGCATGTGCGCAACTATACCATCGGCGACGTGCTCGCCCGCTACCATCGCATGCAAGGGTTTAACGTGATGCAGCCCATGGGCTGGGACGCTTTCGGCCTGCCGGCGGAAAATGCGGCGATTCAAAATAACGTGGCCCCGGCGGCGTGGACTTATTCCAACATCGACTACATGCGCAAGCAGTTGAAAAGCCTGGGCCTGGGCATCGACTGGTCGCGCGAATTGGCGACTTGCAAACCCGATTACTACAAGTGGGAGCAATGGCTGTTCACCCGGCTATTCGAAAAAGGCCTGATCTACAAGAAGCTCGCCACGGTGAACTGGGACCCGGTAGACCGCACCGTGCTCGCCAACGAGCAAGTGATCGATGGTCGCGGCTGGCGATCCGGCGCGCCGGTGGAAAAGCGCGACATCCCGATGTACTTCATGAAGATCACTGCTTACGCCGACGAGCTGCTGAGCGGCTTGGACGGCTTGCCGGGCTGGCCGGAGCAGGTGAAGACCATGCAGCGCAACTGGATAGGCAAGAGCTACGGGCTCAGGTTTGCCTTTTCTTATGAGCTGGACGGCAAACCCGAACAACTATGGGTCTATACCACCCGCGCCGACACCATCATGGGCGTGAGCTTCTGCGCCGTGGCCGCCGAGCACCCCCTGGCCGCCTATGCCGCCCAGAGCAAGCCCGAACTCGCCGCCTTCATCGAGGAATGCAAGTCGGGCGGCGTGGCCGAGGCCGACCTCGCCACCATGGAGAAGAAAGGCATGGCGACGGGTATCTCCGTCACCCACCCCCTCACCGGCGAGCCGGTGCCGGTGTGGGTGGGCAACTACGTGCTGATGGGCTACGGCGAGGGCGCGGTGATGGCCGTTCCGGCCCACGACGAGCGGGATTTCGGTTTCGCCAAGAAATACGGCCTGCCGATCAAGCAAGTAATCCAGGTGGAAGGCGAGACCTTCTCCCTTGAGACCTGGGCCGAATGGTACGGCGACAAGGAAAAGGGCGTGTGCGTCCATTCCGGCAAGTACGACGGCCTGAACCATGCGCAGGCGGTGGACGCCATTGCCGCCGACCTCAAGGCCAAGAATCTGGGCGACAAGCAAGTGCAGTATCGGCTGCGCGACTGGGGCATTTCCCGCCAGCGCTACTGGGGTTGCCCCATCCCTATCGTGCATTGCCCCACTTGCGGCGACGTGCCGGTGCCGGAAAAAGACCTGCCGGTGGTGCTGCCCGAGGACGTGAAGATCGACGTTGGTTCGCCCATCAAGAAAATGCCGTCCTTCTACGAAACGTCCTGTCCCAAGTGCGGCGGCCCGGCCGAGCGCGAGACCGACACCATGGATACCTTCGTCGAGTCGTCCTGGTACTACGCGCGCTACGCCTGCCCCGACAGCGCTTTCGTCATGCTCGACGAGCGCGCCAAGTACTGGCTGCCGGTGGATCAGTACATCGGCGGCATCGAGCACGCCATCCTGCACCTGCTCTACGCGCGCTTTTTCCACAAGCTGATGCGCGACGAGGGCCTGGTCGAATGCGACGAGCCCTTCACCCGCCTGCTCACCCAGGGCATGGTGGTGGCCCCCACCTTCTACCGCGACGGCGGCGACGGCAAGAAGCAATGGATCAACCCCGCCGACGTGGACTTGGCCCTGGACGACAAGGGCCGCGCCACCGGCGCGACGCTGAAGGCCGACGGCCAGCCGGTGATTATCGGCGGCACCGAGAAGATGTCCAAGTCCAAGAACAACGGCGTCGACCCCCAAGCCATCATCGACCAGTACGGCGCCGACACCGCCCGCCTGTTCATGATGTTCGCCGCGCCGCCCGACCAGCAATTGGAATGGTCCGACGCCGGGGTGGAAGGCGCGTTCCGCTTCCTCAAGCGCCTGTGGAAAGCCGTGCACGAGCATGCCGAGCAGGGCGTCGTCGCGGCGTATTCGGGCGGCGGCTTGTCCGCCGGACTGAAAGCCTTGCGCTTCCAGTTGCATGCCACCATCCAAAAAGTGGGGGACGACTATAGCCGCCGCCAGCAATTCAACACCGCCATCGCCGCGGTGATGGAGCTGATGAACGCGCTCGGCAAGGCGAACGACGCCAGCCCCGCCGGGCGCGCCGTGGCGCAGGAAACGCTGGAAGCGGCGGTATTGCTGCTGGCCCCCATCGTGCCGCACATCTGCCAGGCGCTGTGGCGCGAACTCAAGCCGGATTCCGGCGCGGATATGCTTTGGCCGGCGGTGGACCCCGGCGCCCTGGTGCAGGACGAAATCGAACTGGTGATCCAGGTCAACGGCAAATTGCGCGGCAGCATGACCGTCGCCAAGGAGGCGAGCCGCGAACAAATCGAACAACTGGCGCTGGCCAACCCGAATGTGCAAAAATTCATGGAAGGCAAAGCGGCGAAGAAGGTGATCGTGGTGCCGGGCAAGCTGATCAATGTGGTGGTGTAATTGAAGCCTAATGGACGCAAAAAAATGATTACCCTCTTGCACGGCGATTCCGCTGCTGAATTGAAAGGGCTTGCCGACAATTCGGTGGATCTTATCGTCACTTCCCCGCCCTATGCGGATCAGCGCAAGCAAACCTATGGGGGGGTGGCTCCGGATGAGTACGTCGCTTGGTTCTTGCCGATCTCAGCGGAGTTGCTGCGGGTATTGAAGCCGAGTGGTACGTTCATCCTCAATATCAAGGAACGGGTGGTTGACGGCGAGAGGCATACCTACGTCTTGGAGCTTATATTGGCGATGAGGCAGCAGGGATGGCTGTGGACCGAGGAGTTCATGTGGCATAAAAAGAACAGCTATCCGGGAAAATGGCCCAACCGTTTCCGCGACTCCTGGGAGCGCCTGCTGCAATTCAACAAGCAGCGCAAGTTCAAAATGCTCCAGGAAGCCGTGATGGTGGAAATGGGGGATTGGGCGAAAAGCCGGTTGCGGAACCTCAGCAAGACTGATCAGGAGCGCGACGAATCCCGCGTGGGAAGCGGGTTCGGGAAAAAAATCGCGAACTGGCTGGAGCGGGACAAGGCCTACCCGACCAATGTTTTGCATATGGCGACGGAGTGTTCCAATCGTGACCACAGTGCGGCCTTTCCCGAGGCCTTGCCGGAGTGGTTTATCAAGCTGTTTACCGAGCCGGGCGATACGGTTTTGGACCCTTTCATGGGTTCCGCCACCACCCTGCGGGTTGCCAAGCGGCTGCAGCGCAGCGCCATCGGTATCGACATCCACGAGGACTACATCCGTCGCGCACATGACGAGTTGCTTGAGTCTGAAAGACAATTGGCGCTGCTGCAGGAAAGAAAAAAATATGTCGTCTCTTGATTGGGTTGCCCTCACCTCTTTTGCCGAGGAAAACATCGCGCAGTTTCACCAAAAGCGTCTGGACAACCTGCGTTCGCTCAAATTGAAGACGATCCTGAAGCGCAAAAATCCCTATCTGTTCAAAGCAAAAAATCTTCTGACAGCCGGTAGCCTGGTGGAAACCGTGTTGGATGCTCATCTCTCTTCCCAAGAGGAAACCCTCTTCGGGGATTTCCTCGAAGAGTTGGCTATTTACATCAATGCCCAAGTCTATGGTGGCAAAAAATCCTCCTCCGAGGGTATCGATCTTGAATTCGATCAAGATGGAATTCGTTATATCGTTTCCATCAAATCCGGCCCCAATTGGGGCAACAGCAGCCAAATCAAGAAAATGCAGGACAATTTTAGTAAAGCGCAAAGGGTTCTTCGCACTGGGAACAGCAAATTGCATGTCCAAGCGGTCAACGGTTGCTGTTATGGCAAAGATCGGCGGCCGGACAAGGGCGTTTATCTGAAGCTATGCGGTCAGCCGTTCTGGTCGTTCATTTCCGGGGACGTCGACTTGTACACCAAGCTGGTCGAGCCGATCGGCCATCGTGCCAAGGAAAAGAACGAACATTTCCAAAAACAGTACGCCAAGGTAATCAATCTTTTTGCCCAGGAGTTCATGGCGGATTTCTGCGACGACGGCGAGATTGATTGGATCAAACTGGTTAAATTCAATTCTGCGGGGGGATTATGAATAAACTGCTTCTGCTCGTCACCGTACTTGCGCTGTCTGCCTGCGGTTTCCACCTGCGCGGCGTCGCCAAGCTGCCCTTCGACACGGTGTATGTCGAGGCTTCCAGCTCGCCTGCGCTGGGAACGGCGTTGCAGCGCGCCATCCGCTTCGGCAGCCAAACCCGGACGGTCGCGCAGCCCGGCGAGGCGGAGGTGTTGGTGCGCGTGCTCTCCGCCACGCGGGAAAAGCGGATTTTGTCTTTGGGCGGAACGGGCCGGGTGCGCGAATACCAATTGATACTCCGCGTATCCTTCAGCGCCCAGGAACGGGCCGGCCGCGAGTTGCTGGCGCCGCAGCAAATCGAGCTGCACCGCGATTTCTCCTATGACGACAGCCAAATTCTGGCGAAAGAGTCGGAGGAAGCGCTGCTCTACGACGATATGCAAAACGATGCCGTGACGCAGATTTTGCGGCGTTTGAGCGCCATCCCCCCGGCGGGCGGACAGTAAGCGGGTAATGCAAATCCGGCCGGAACAGCTCGGCGCCCATCTGCAGCGCCCGGTGCAGGCGCTGTATACCGTTTTCGGCGACGAACCCTTGCTCGCGTTGGAGGCCGCCGACGCCGTGCGCACCCAGGCGCGAGCGCAAGGCTATAGCGAACGGGAGGTGTTTACCGTCGAGGGTAATTTCAATTGGCAGGCCTTGCTGCTGAGCGGTAATAACCTCTCGCTGTTCGCCTCGCGCCGCATTCTGGAAATCCGCATCCCGTCCGGCAAGCCGGGCTTGGAAGGATCGAAAACGCTGGAGTCGTATTGCGCGAACTTGCCGCCGGATACCCTGACGCTGGTGTCCTTGCCCAAGCTCGACAAAACGGCGCAAAACAGCAAGTGGTTCAAAGCGCTGGACCAGGCGGGCGTTACCATACCGGTCTATCCGGTGGAGCGCGCGCGCTTGCCCGCCTGGGTCGGCCAGCGCCTGGCGGCGCAAAACCAGCGCGCCGATGCCGATACGCTGCAATTCTTGGCCGACAAGGTGGAAGGCAATTTGCTGGCGGCGTTCCAGGAGGTGCAGAAACTGGCCTTGCTTTACCCCGCCGGAATGCTGAGCTTCGAGCAGGTCAAGGACGCGGTATACGACGTGGCCCGTTACGACGTGTTTAAACTGACCGACGCGCTGCTGGAAGGCGACAGCGTGCGCACGGTGCGCATCCTGGACGGCTTGCGCGGCGAAGGCGTCGATCCGGTGCTGGTGCTCTGGGCCTTGGCGCGGGAGGTGCGCATCCTCGCCCGGGTGCAGTATGCGGTGCGCCAGGGCGCCGCCATGCCCCAGGCGCTACGCGCCGAGCGCATCTGGGATGCGCGCCAGCCCTTGGTGCAGAAAGCCTTGCGCCGCTTGTCCCTGGGGCGCTTGGGCCAGGCTTTGAGGCGCGCCGCCGAGCTGGATAAAATGATCAAGGGCTTGGTTCGCGGCGATGCGTGGGACGAGTTGCAGCAATTGGGCTTGCACCTTGCCCGCTGAGCGCCGCGCGCTTGCCGGCGGCGCGAGAACGGGGCCGGCTAAAACAGTTTCTACTCCCGCCCCGGTATATGGTTAAATTATCAGCTTGCAGAAAGCGCTAGGAGTTTTCCCCGGATGGACATCAAACATTACATGCAGGACGTCGGTAAGGCGGCGCGTTCCGCTTCGCGCCAGATGGCGAAAGCCGACACCAATACCAAGAACCGCGCGCTGAGCGCGATGGCGCACGCCATTTTGCGCGACCAAGACAAGCTGCTGGCGGCCAACGCCCAGGATATGGCAGCGGCGCAGGCCAAAGGGCTGGACAGCGCCTTGCTCGACCGCTTGGCCTTGAGCGCCAAGGGCGTCGCCGCGATGGCGGAAGGCTTGCTGCAAATTGCCGCCTTGCCCGATCCCGTGGGCGAGGTCAGCGACATGAACTACCGGCCTTCGGGGCTGCAGATCGGCAAGATGCGCGTTCCGCTGGGCGTGATCGGCATCATCTACGAGGCCCGCCCCAACGTCACCGCCGATGCGGCCGGCCTTTGCCTGAAGTCGGGCAACGCGGCGATCCTGCGCGGCGGCTCCGAGGCCTTGCTTTCCAACCAGGCGATCGCCGCCTGCGTGCGCGAAGGCTTGGCGGCGGCCGGCCTACCGGAAAGCGCGGTGCAAGTCATCGTTACCGCCGACCGCGCGGCGGTGGGCGAATTGATTACCATGACGGAATTCGTCGACGTGATCGTTCCCCGCGGCGGCAAGGGCTTGATCGAGCGCGTCAGCCGGGAAGCGCGCGTGCCGGTCATCAAGCATCTGCACGGCGTCTGCCATGTGTATATCGACGACCGCGCCGACTTGGACAAGGCGGTGCGCATCGCCGACAACGCCAAGACCAGCCGCTACGGCACCTGCAATACCATGGAAACCCTGTTGGTGGCGGAAGACGTGGCGCAAATGGTGTTGCCGCAATTGGCGCGGATTTACCTGGAAAAAGGCGTCGAGTTGCGCGGCGACGAGGTGGCGTGCTCCCTCATCAAGAAAATGCTCGCCGCCACCGAGGAAGACTGGTCGACCGAATACCTCGCCCCTATCCTCAGCGTCCGGGTGGTGAAGGGCCTGGACGAGGCTATCGACCATATCAATACTTACGGTTCGCAGCATACCGACGCCATCGTCACCGAGGATTACACGCGCGCCCGCCGCTTCCTGCGCGAGGTGGATTCGAGTTCGGTGATGGTGAACGCGTCGACACGTTTCGCCGACGGCTTCGAATACGGCCTGGGGGCGGAAATCGGCATTTCCACCGACAAGATTCACGCCCGCGGGCCGGTGGGGCTGGAGGGCCTGACCAGCCAGAAGTACATCGTCCTGGGCGACGGGCAGATCCGGGAATAGCGTGCGCTTCGAGCGGCAGGCCGGAACGGGCATGGCATCGCTGGGCGGCCCCTCCGCGCCGCCGTTGGCCGTGGCGCGGTAATCCCGTTTGCAGCCCATAGGCATCCTCGGCGGCACCTTCGACCCGATCCATTTCGGCCATTTGCGCCTGGCCGAGGAGATGGCCGAGGGACTGCATTTGTCCCACGTCCGCTTCATCCCCGCCGGTTTTCCGCCCCATCGTGTCCAGCCGCAGGCGCGGCCGTCGCAGCGCTTGGAAATGGTCAAGCGGGCGATTGCGGGGAATCCGCTCTTCTGCGCGGACGAACGGGAAATAGCCAAGCCGGCGCCGTGTTATAGCGTCGAAACCCTGGCCGATTTGCGCCGCGAGCTGGGCGCGCAACAGCCGCTCTGCCTGCTGCTCGGCGCCGACGCGTTTCTCGGCTTGAACACCTGGCACAATTGGCGCGAGATATTCGCCTTGGCGCACATTGCCGTGGCTCAGCGGCCGGGGTATCCGCTGGCGGAGCAGGCCATGCCGGACGAGTTGAAGCGCGAATTGGAACTGCGCTGGCAAGACGATGGGGCGGCCCTTGCCGGCCTCCCCGCCGGGCGGATCGTGCAGCGCGAAATCGCCGCTCTGGCTATTTCCGCCACGCGCATCCGCCGCCAAATCAAGGCCGGGGAAAGCCCGCGCTATTTGCTCCCCGATGCCGTTCTCGATTATATTCGGGAGCAGCACATTTACAGTTGAGAGAGAATGAACTTAGACGAATTGAAACAAACCGTGGTCGACGCCCTGGAAGACATTAAAGCCAAGGATATCGAGGTGATGGACGTCTCGCATCTGACCAGCATGACCGAATGCATGATCGTCGCCAGCGCCGATTCCAACCGCCAGACCCGCGCGCTGGCCAACCATGTGCAAGAGAAGGTGAAGGAAAAGGGCGGGGCCATTCTGGGAAAAGAGGGTGAAGCCGCGGGCGAATGGGTGCTGCTCGACCTGGGCGAGGTGGTCGTCCACGTCATGCATCCGGCGGTACGCCAATACTACAACCTGGAAGAGCTGTGGGGCGGCCAGTCGGGGCACCTTACCGAAATCAGGTCGCGCCCGGCGGTACCTAAGGAATGAGGCTGTTTATCCTAGCGGTGGGCAACAAAATGCCGGACTGGGTAAGCGAAGGTTTCAACGAATACGTCAAACGCATGCCGCGCGAACTGAAAATCGAACTGCTCGAAATCAAGCCGGAAAAACGCAGCGAAACCAAAGCCACCGCGGCGATCCTGGAGGCGGAGCGGGAGCGCATCGCCGCCGTGCTGCCCGCGAACAGCGAAATCGTGGCGCTGGACGAGCGCGGCAAAAACCTGAGTACCGTGGAGCTTGCCGAGGCCCTGGAAGGATGGCAGCGTGAGGGCCGCAACGTGGCGTTTGTCATCGGCGGAGCGGACGGCCTGCACGCCGGCATCAAGCAAGGCGCCGGCAGCCTGCTTGCCTTATCGCGCATGACCTTGCCGCATGGCCTGGCGCGTATTTTCCTGGCGGAGCAGTTGTACCGCGCCATGAGCATTTTACGCCATCACCCCTACCATCGCGCTTGACTATGGCTACCGGGTCCAATCGTATCTACTTGGTATCGCGTTCGCCGCGGCGGCGGGAATTGCTCAAGCAAATCGGCATCGTTCCCGAACCGCTGCTGCTGCGCAGCGATCTGTTGCGGCCTGCCGATGTAGACGAAACGCCGTATTCCGGCGAGCCGGTGGAAGACTATGTGCGCCGCATCGCCCGCGCCAAGGCGGAAACGGGCTGGGCGCATTTGCTGCAGCGCCGCCTGCCGAAATTGCCGATCCTGGCGGCGGATACCACCATCGGCCTGGACGGCGAAATTATCGGCAAACCGGACGACCGCGAACACGCCGAAGCCATTTTACGCCGCCTCTCGGGCCGGATGCATGAAGTGCTGACCTGCGTGACGATGGTTCAAGACGAGCACATCGAGGAACGCCTGGCCGTCAGCCGCGTCGAATTCAAGGCGCTGAGCGAGGACGAAATCAAGCGCTACGCGGCCAGCGGCGAACCTTTCGACAAGGCTGGCGCCTACGCCATCCAGGGCTTGGCGGCGATCTTCGTGGCGCGCCTGGAGGGCAGCTATTCCGGGGTCATGGGCTTGCCGCTCTTCGAGACGGCCCAACTGCTGGAACTCTTCGGCGTGGAGCATTTGTGAGCAACGAAATCCTGATCAACCTCACCCCCCAGGAAACCCGCGTCGCGGTGATGGAGCAAGGGGCCGCCCAGGAGCTGCATATCGAGCGGGAAAGCGCGCGGGGCCTGGTGGGCAATATTTACTTGGGCAAGGTATGCCGCGTCCTGCCCGGCATGCAGTCCGCCTTTGTCGATATCGGCTTGGACCGGGCGGCGTTTCTGCACGTGGCGGATATCTGGCAGACGATTCCGAACGGCGAACAAAAACCCATCGAAAAACTCGTGCACGAGGGGCAGAGCCTGCTGGTCCAGGTTTTCAAGGACCCGCTCGGCAGCAAGGGCGCGCGCTTGTCCACCCAGGTCAGCATCGCCGGCCGTTTCCTGGTGTATTTGCCGCAGGAATCCCACATCGGCATCTCCCAGCGCATCGAGGACGAAGCCGAGCGCGGCTTGTTGCGCAGCCGCTTGCAGCAACTGCTGCCGCCGGATGACAAGGGCGGCTACATTATCCGCACCGTGGCGGAGAATGCCACCGAGCAGGAATTGCGCGCGGACGTCGAATACTTGCATAAATTGTGGCAGGACATCCGCCAGACCGCCAAAACCGCGGCGCAAAAAACCATGCTCTACCAGGATCTGAGCTTGGCGCTGCGGGTGCTGCGGGATTTCGTCAACGACCAAACGACCCAGGTGATTGTGGACTCCCGCGAGACCGTGCAGAAAATGCAGGAGTTCGCGCGCAATTTTATCGGCAACGCGCTGGATAAAATCGAGCATTACACCGGCGCGCGTCCGCTTTTCGATTTGCATGGGGTCGAGGAAGAAATCGAACGCGCCTTGGCGCGCAAGGTGATGCTGAAATCGGGCGGCTATTTGATTATCGATCAGACCGAGGCCTTGACCACCATAGACGTGAATACCGGCGGCTTCGTCGGCGGCCGCAGCTTCGACGACACGATTTTCAAAACCAATCTGGAAGCGGCCCAGACCATTGCCCACCAACTGCGCTTGCGCAATTTGGGCGGCATCATCATCGTCGATTTCATCGACATGGACAGCCCGGATCACCAGACGGCGGTGCTGGAAGAATTCAAGCGCGCCTTGGCCAAGGACCGCACCCGCATGACGGTCAACGGTTTTTCCTCGCTAGGCCTGGTGGAAATGACCCGCAAGCGCACCCGCGAAAGCCTGGAGCATGTGCTGTGCGAGCAATGCCCGACTTGCCAGGGACGCGGCGCGCTGAAAACGGCGCAGACCGTCTGCTACGAAATCCTCCGCGAGCTGTTGCGCGAGGCACGCCAATTCAACGCCCGCGAATACCGCATCCTCGCCTCCCAGCAAGTGATCGACCTCTACCTGGACGAAGAATCGCAAAGCCTGGCCCAACTCTCCGAGTTCATCGGCAAGCCGATTTCGCTGCAGGTGGAAAGCACCTATAGCCAGGAACAGTACGATATCGTTTTGATGTGAGCTTGCGGCCTGCCTGCACAGGCAGGCCGTCGTTCCCCATGCCGCTTTCCTCGGGCGTAAATCCTGCCGGCAAGCATTAAGCTCCCTTTAGGGTAAGGCTGAAATAATGCCTGCCATGGGGCCGCGCGCGCCTCCTCATTTACTTTTGCCGCAAGGAGAATCCGAGCATGTATACGAAGCAATTTCTAGCCTTATCCGCCGCCTCCGCTGCTCTCGACACCCTCCACCCGCTCCGCGTTCATGCCGAAGCCGTCATCCCCAAGCCGCTACGCCGTTGCTTGGGCGTCTACCCTCGGATGTATGCGGCTACTATGCCGGGTCCAAGTTAGTACATTTGTACCGTATTTACTTCGTGTAAATTTGCTCTTATAGTCAAGCCACAAAAAATATTTATAAATACATAAAAAAACATGGAGTTCAACACCCGTAGTTCATACCAACAAGGAGGCAATATGAGTAGCGAAAACATTGAGGGCGCCCATATCACAACCCAAGATTCGTGGAACGAAAGCGGCGAATCGGCCAAGGCACGCAGACCAAGCTGGCGGGATCTATATCTGAAGGAGGATTGGTGGGCGATTTGGATCGGCATCGGCATCATGGCCATCGCCGTCCTGCTGTTCTACAGCGGCAATACGTTTCTCAAATCGCTGGCCATCAATCCCGGGGGGCTGAAATGGACGTCGTTCGGGCAACTGGCCGACCACTTCTTTCAACATGCCGGAATGTATTCCCTCCAGTTCGTCACGTGGCTCGTGCTTTTCGGCGCCACCACCCGCCTCATGGGGGTGAAGCTTTCCGAGTTTGTGCCCTCGTTCATCTTCCTCTATGCCCTTTCGATCGTTATGTTCTCGATCGCCGGATGGGCGAATGCGGCCAAGTTTAATCTGGAACCGCCCTTGGTCGCGCTGATCGTGGGCCTGATCCTGGCCAACTTCACCAACTTGCCGCGCTGGATGGACGCCGCATTCCGGGTAGAGTACTTCATCAAACTCGGTATTGTGCTCCTCGGAGCCACCTTTCCCATTACGCTGGTGCTCACGGCCGGGCCGGTAGCCATCGGCCAGGCGACCATTATTTCCTTGGTCACTTGCACGACCATTTATCTCCTTGCCACCCGGTTGTTCGGCCTGGATCGCAAGCTGGCCGCCGTGCTAGGCGTGGGCGGATCGGTTTGCGGGGTGTCGGCATCGATGGCGATCTCGGCTTCGGTGGGGGCGAAGAAAGACCACCTCTACACCTCGGTGACTTTGGTGGTGGGTTGGGCGCTGGTAATGATCCTCGTTCTGCCCTTCATTTCACGCGCCTTGGGGCTTTCCGCCGGGGTCGCGGGCGCTTGGATCGGTACCTCCGAATTTGCGGATGCCGCCGGTTTCGCCGCAGCGAGTGCCTACGGCAAGATGGCCGGCAACGAAGATGCGGCGATCAAGGCTTTCACC
>JAIOJO010000050.1 GCA_019911985.1 Sulfuricellaceae bacterium
CGCTTGCCCTCCGGCAGTCGGTCGAGAAGGGCCGCCTTGTCCGGAGTGTGCAGAGTGCAACTGAGGCGACCCCGCGAGCAGGCCACGTAGGCCGCTTTGGCGTCCAGCCGGGCGGCCGCGACCACGACGTGGTCGCAGGTCTTGCTCTGTGAGCGGTGGCTGGTCACGGCGAAACCGTGCGTGAACTGCCGAAACCTGTTCGCGTCGATACACCGGCCTTCGGCCGTTTCAATCTGGCCATTCCGCACGGACGCAACGGTGAGCGTCTGGCCGTTGATCAGCTTGGCCGCAGGCGCGTTGGCGCGGATCAGCAATTTGTCGCCGGGGCAGATTTCCAGCGGCTCGGCCGTCGCGACCGAGAAACCACCACGTGCCAGCGGAAGACAGCGTTCGCTGCCCGCCCCTTGTAACCAGACCTTCCCGCCTTTCACCCGGGAGACGGAAGCAAATTCCCCGTGCTGAAAGCCGGCCATCGCCCGGTCGAAGATGACGACGAGCCCTGGGGTGTAATTAGCGGCGCGGGTTAGTTGCACCTTGGTCCAAGACAGGGGCACATGCGTAGAAACAATCTCTCCGGATTGCAGCACTCCCCGGGTCTTCAATTCATTCCGGAGCAGGTCTGTGAAGGCATTATTTTCTTCCCAAGTGGGCGTGACCGCCAACACCGAGTCTAGTCGCTGGCCCTCATGGGACAATTTTAGGAAGTCGCCGACGGCAGCGCGCAGGTAGTCGGCTCGGCCTTCCTTAATCCACCCGAGCAGGTCCAGCCGTTCCAACCCGACCTTGGCCAACCCGCTGGCCATGTGCCGAACCGCATTACGGTACGCTGCCACCGTCTGGCGCCGGATGTCCGTAAGTTCGACCTGGTGGAGTGGTGCATGCATTTCCAGAATTCGCAGAAAATCGCCGGCTTCGACCGAGGTATGCTGCCGGCTATCGCCCAGAAAGATGACCCGGGCTTCGTGTCGTTCCGCCAGTTGGAGGATTTCCGCGCCTTGGCGATTGGAGGCCAGGCCTGCCTCATCCACGACGAGGATCGCCCCACGTAGATCCTGCCGGCCCGGGCTTTTCGCCAAAAAACCCGCCACGGTATCGGCTGTCATGTCGTCATGACGCAGTGTCTCGACGGCGGAGGTGGTTGGGGCGCAGATATGCACCCGCTGTCCGTCAAGCGTCAGCGAATGATGCAGCGCCTTTAGTGTCGTGGTTTTGCCCGCGCCGGCGGCACCGCGCAGGCACACCACCTGATCGCGGGAGGCGAGGAGTTCGCCGACAGCCCGACGTTGCTCCGCCGATAGGCCGGCAATCGCTGCGGCATCCGGACGCCCCAGCTTCACAAAGCGGTCGTTGGTTTTTCGGATAAACTCAACCGCCCAGCGCTCCTGCCGGAGCCCGCTCCGGGTGGCGAACGACTCCCGCAGCCATGGCTTATTGCCC
>JAIOJO010000523.1 GCA_019911985.1 Sulfuricellaceae bacterium
GTAAGGGTTGTGTCAAAAGCCGGCGTCTGCGGCGTTGCGCTCCTTGGCATCGTAGGCTCGCTACGACCGGCGTCGCGCGCCTTGCAGCCTCCGGCTTTTGACGCAACGCGATCCCCGTGCGACTTAATCAGAGGCTCCCTAACAGCCCGCATGCGAATTTCCTTTCTTTATTTGGTGTGAAATCGCATTGTCGGACCGAGATAATGATTCCACAAGAACGCACTTATTTGTCATTCTGTATCAAGAAAGGAACCATCATGGGACGAGTTCCGCATAGGGAATTCGATTGCGCTCCGGGATGCCCGGTCGAGGGCACCTTGCGCAAAATAGGCGGTAAATGGAAGGGTACTATCCTGTTTTTGTTGCTCAAAGAGAATGTTAGATTCAACGCGTTCCAGCGTAAGCTGCCCACCGTAACGCAGAAGGTGCTGACCAATCAATTGCGGGAACTTGAAGCCGACGGATTGATCGGCAGGAAGATTTATGCAGAAGTCCCGCCACGCGTCGAGTATTTCTTGCTGCCTTTAGGCAGAACGCTAGAGCCGGTCATTCTCAGCCTGTGGCACTGGGGCGAAAACTACTTGCAAAGAACAGTCGCCGACACGCAGGACAATATAAGCGAAACCCAAGAGGGCACGGAATCAAAAGAGCCACACGGAATGCTTTCCATACCCATATTATAAATGTTTCGATAAACGACCCGAGGGGAAACCTCAAGGATAGACTGCGGTTTTTGCTAAACTTCTTTCGGCCTCAACAGCAAAAAAACAAATGCCCCACTGCGCACGCCCGGGCTTCTTCGCCGAATTCAATAGGATCACCCTCTCTTTCAAAATGTCGAAATTAAGGGGCGCGCAACATCAACCCCTTCGAGCAGAGTCAGATACCGTCGGATCACAAATCAATGAGGTCTACTAAATACCATTTGTCGCGCAGGGAACTCAGAGCAGGCCCGCTTGATTTGATTATCCGAATCAAGCGTTGACCAAATCGGCGAGCAGACCCGATGTCCGGCGCAATCTGCGGGACAACAGCCGGGCAAGCACGAACATTAACTTGTAAGCAACCCGGGGATGCTCGGCCACGAGCTTTTCTAATCCCTCGACGGAAAGCGACACCATTTCGCAATTCGACGAGGCCACACAAGTGGCAGAACGAGGCTCGAAATCAATCAGCGCCATTTCCCCCAGTACCCTGCCCTTCCCCTCGTAGGAAAGAAGATGCATACCGCCATCCCCGGATTTCGACACCTCCATCTTGCCGTCAATCAGGATAAGCATGTATCCGCCCTTTTCCCCCTCGCGGAAGATAATCGTGCCCTTAGGGGCCGAGACGATGGTCATGTAAGTACTTAGGCATTCCAGCTCATGAAAATCGAAGAATCGCTGAAACAAATCTAAGTCGTCGAGAATATTGGCAAGGGAAGTGGACATACAAAGTATGGGAGGTATGGATAAGTTAGGAATGTTTATAGTAAATAAAATAATTGAGTCCGTAAATGACAGGAATTAAAGAGCGCTCCTCGCCCGACCCTTCACATGGAAGGGGAATGGGCTGGCTAAACGAGCGGCGCCCGTAACCTAGGAGGTTACGGGCGCCATTGCAGGAACCGGCGCATAGCGGCGATGGCCGCTACGTCGCCGCAGAAACGCTTTTAAGCGGTGAGCTTCTCGTATTTCTCTTGGAGCTGTTCTTTGCTCTCGACGTGATCGGGGTTCACCAGGATGCAGTCCACCGGGCACACTTCGATGCATTGGGGAACGTCGTAATGGCCGACGCATTCGGTGCACTTGCCCGGGTCGATGACGTAAATTTCGTCGCCCTGGCTGATGGCGCCGTTAGGGCATTCGGGTTCGCAGACGTCGCAGTTGATGCACTCGTCGGTAATCATTAGAGCCATGGGTATCTTCCTTAACACATTATAAAATAAATCGATTTTGCAACCGTGCGGAGACCGTCGGATGCACAAAGCGGCTGACGTCACCGCCCAGCAAGGCGATTTCGCGCACCATGCCGGACGATATAAACATAAATTCCTCGGATGGGGTTAAAAACAGCGTTTCCACCTGAGGGTAGATCGCCCGGTTCATGCCGGCCAACTGAAACTCGTACTCAAAATCCGAAACCGCGCGCAAGCCGCGTATCACCACATTGGCTTGCTGCTCCTCGGCAAAGCGCATGAGCAAGCCGGAAAACCCCGTCACCTGCACATTCGCATACCCGCCCAGTACCTCGCGGGCAATCTCCACCCGCTCTTCAAACGAGAAATAAGGCTGCTTGCCGCGGTTCTCGGCCACCGCCACCACCACCGCATCGAACAATTGCGCGGCACGGCGCACCACGTCCTCGTGGCCGCGGGTGATCGGATCGAAGGTACCCGGATAAACGGCTTTAATCATTTCCTTCCCGCCTGTAGGGCTCGTTAATGAACAAATGGGCATACGCTGGGATGCGCCCAAAGCGGCCCCAGCCCGGAGGGTTGCGGCGTATTCGGGCGTCTGCGGCGTTGCAAGGCTTGCGAATGGAACAACCATTCGCTGCGCCTCGCGCCTTGCATCCATCCCGAATACGCCGCAACGTATGTCCATTTGTTCATTAACGAGCCCTAAGCAGTTGAAAGTATGCGGCACCTGCCTGGCCGCTGCGCCAGACCGTCCAGCCTGCGCCCGGCTGCATCTCGCTCCCGCTTTCGACATACACCAGGCCGTGCGGCGCCAAGCGGCCGGCGATGAGCGGCATTACCCGCCCGGCCAAATCGCTGTCGAAGGGCGGATCGACGAAAATAACATCGAAGCGCGGCCCGTTTTGAGCGAGGTATTTTACCGCATCCCCGGCCAGCAGTTCCACATTTTGCGCACGGAGGGCCGCCGCATTTTCCTGCAGCGCACGGTAGACGCGTTTGTCGCTTTCCACCATCACCACCCGGCGCGCGCCGCGCGAAGCGGCCTCGAAGCCGAGCGCGCCGCTGCCGGCAAAGAGGTCGAGACAGGTTTTGCCTTCCAAATCCTGCCCCAGCCAGTTGAACAGGGTTTCCCGCACCCGGTCGGTGGTCGGGCGCAGGCCGGGGGAATCGGGAAAATGCAGAATGCGGCTGCGGTTGGTGCCGCCGATAATCCGCACCTGCCCAGCGCCGCGTCCCTTGCCGCTTGCCGCCATTACCTCGCCACCATCCGACAATTTGTCGCATCAAAAATTAGCGCGTTTTTTGAGTGTTTTAACCCTATGACAGCGAAAAACAAAGGAGGCAACATGGGATTTTTCAAATTAGGTACCGTCAATGTTTAAATTTATCGCAACGAACCTCATTTTTCTTTTTTTCCTTCTTTGGCCAAGTTTGGTCTGGTGACAGGCGCACTGGCACCGACCACCACCGTCACCATGCCCTCGGGCTTGATATGCCGGGCGAAAGCGGCCCGCACGTCGGCGATGCTCACCCGCTCCACCCGCGGCACGAAGTCGTCGAGATAGCTCAGCGGCAGGTGGTAGAAACCGATCATCGCGAGATAGCCGAGGATTTTGGCGTTGCTGTCGATGCGCAAGGGAAAGCCGAGCACGATGTTCTGTTTCGCTTTCTCCAGCTCCTCGGCGGTCGGCCCCTGGGCGACGAAGTCGGCCAGGATTTTGCGCGCCAGCGCCAGCGCTTGCTCCGTCTGATCTTTTTTGGTCTGCAGGCCGAGCGTGAACGGCCCGGCTTGCTGCAGCGGGTTGAAGTAGCTGTAGACGCTGTAGGCCAGGCCGCGCTTCTCGCGGATTTGGTTCATCAGGCGCGAAGCGAATCTGCCGCCGCCCAGGACATGGTTGCCGACGAACAAGGTGAAATAGTCGGGGTCGCTCCGGCTGACGCCAGGGTAGCCCAACAGGATATGGCTTTGCTGGGCGGGGTTTTCGATATAGCGCTCGACCGGGGCGGGCGTCCCCACCGGCGGCGTATCCGTCTCGGCCTTGCCGCTGGGCAATTGCCCGCTCAAGCGATTGGCGATGGCCTCCGCTTCGCTCCGGCCGACATCCCCGACCACAGCGATGACAGCATTGCCGACGCGGTAACGCGCCTGGTAAAAATCGACGACTTCCGGGCGCTGCAAGGCGGCGACGCTGTCGACGTCGCCCTCGGGCGGATGGGCATAAGGATGCTGGCCGTAAACCGCGGCATAGAAGGCCTTATCGGCGATGCTCTCGGGTTGGGTCGCCTCCTCGCGGATGGCATCGACCATCCGGGCTTTTTCCCGCTCCAGCACGCTGGGCGGAAAATCCGGGTGCTGCAGGATGTCCGCCAGGATAGCCAAGGATTGCTCCTTCTCCTTTTGCCTGCTCAAGGTGCGCAAGGTGATACCGGCGCGGTCGCGGTCGAAGCTGCCGCCCAGCACGGCGCCGACATCGGCCAAGCGGCGCGCGATCTCGTCTTCGGAGCGTCCGCCTGCGCCCAGCGGCAACAGGTGGCGCACCATGTTCGCCAGGCCTGGGCGGTTTCCGTCCCAGCGGCTGCCGGCGGGGAACTCGACGCTCACATCGAGCATGGGCAAATCGCGGTTTTCAACAAAATACACCTGCGCGCCGCTCGCGCTTTGC
>JAIOJO010000524.1 GCA_019911985.1 Sulfuricellaceae bacterium
CGGCTCGCAGCTTCGCTCCCCGCTTCCTTCCCACATTCGGTCGCCCTCATGCAGTTGCGCTTCGCTTCGTTCGCTGTGATCAACTTACGGTGGGACTTGCACCCACAGGAGTGCGCCCATGCTGGGCGCACCATAAAAAAACCCCCGCGTAAGCGGGGGTTTTAGTTTGCTAAACCGGCTTTCGCCAGTTCAAGCAAATTTATTACTTGATGGTGTAGCTCAGGTTGTAAGTTCCGTTGGACAGCATGCTGTTGCAAGCCGTACCTGCTGGCGACAAGGCGCCACCCGTACCGTAACCTACGTACACTTGCGTACCCACCAGGCTCGACAGATCCCCTGCGGTTCCAACGACGGCGATATTGCTAACCGAAGCCAAGGATCCCGTGGTATAAGCGGGAGCTGTTGCGCAAGAGGTGAACGCAGTCCACGCACCGGAACTGCTCTCGAAGAACACACCGCCGCCCAGGCTGGCTGGCAATACGGCAGCTACGAATACGCTACCCTGTTTACCCAAGTCGTTACCGGCTGGAACGATGCTGGCGCTGATTGTTTGCGCCGTGATCGGGCCGGTTATGGTTGCGGCCGGGATAGACGGCACTGTCGAAGAAACGATGCTGCCTACCGTCACCGTTGCCTTGGTTGCACTTGCCTTGCTGGTCCAGGTGGATGCATCTTCACCTCCCATCGCGACAGCCGTTGAAACACCCGCAGAATCCGCACCAGCAATCACAGCACTGATCGTGCCCGCTGGCGCACTGGCTACGGATTTTGCCTTCAGGCCGGTAACCGTGATGGTATAGGTACCGCTTGCATTTGCAGAGGCCGCACTCATGGCAATGAATAATTGGCGAGCCGTGCCTCCGGCAGTACCATTGCCGATGGTTAGTGTGGGCGAAGCACCCAGTGCCGTGGAAGTGACATCGGCGCCAGTTGTATCGACCACCTTAACTGTAACATCTGTTCCATTGGTCAGCGTACCGCCATCGACTGCATCGGCAGATCCCTTCTGGATAGTATAGCCAGCGGGGAGCTCGATGCCTATCACGTTACCGGCAGCCAGCGCGCTATACTTGCCTTCCGTAATGGTAATGACTGGGAGGGTGAATACGCTGTTTGCCGTCACGGTTTGAGCGCCGCTAGCCACAGATGCATTCGTTGCATTCACCACTTCGGCCATTTTCACGGTTGACGCTGTTATGCCCGCCGTTCCACCTACTGTCACGTTCAGATCACCCGGCGTTGCAGCGGTCATATCCAGATTGCCAAATGTATAGGTAGCGCTACCCGCAGTTGTGGTTGCCGCAGAAGACACGGTGTAGGATGCAGACTTCTTATCCGTGCTCAGTACACCCGCATTCATAGTCAGGGTTGAAGTGTTTACTTCAGTGGGAGCCGCACCGAACTTACCGGTAGACAGCGCTAGGCTTACCGTGCCATTTTGGGCTAGCGAACCCGCCACCACCTCGGCAACTTTCATTGTATCATTTTCAGCGCCTACGCCCCCGACCAGGCCACCCGCATAGTTACGGCCCGTAAACAGGGTATTGTAGTCAGCCGCGGCGGTAGCGCCGGTTGCATCGACAAAGCTAGCCGTCGTGCCGCTGTTAACAATTTTACCGACCTTCACGGTCGTTTGGCTAAGGATCGCGTTGTTTTTATAAACGGTGACCACAGCGTTCAGATCACCCACTGCCGTGCCGGACGGAATGAAAACGGTGCCGCCGGAGAACTTCACGCCGGAAGCTTGAGTCGTACCCGTAGTCGTTTCGAACTGGTAAGACGCTTTGGCATATCCAGCGCCGGTCGAACTCAGTGCGGCACCCGCCAAACTTGCGCCGGCGCCGTTGGTGACATCATCGCCACTCAAAGTCGCCATGGTTGGCGCTGCGGCCCATGTCAGCCCGCCTTGCAGTTCGACGGTAACGTCCGCACCTACGGTAGCGTTGTTCGCAAAGCTGCCCAGGATGGTCTCAGTCAGATTGATCTGATCCATGGTTAGCGTTTGACCCGTCGCAACATTGGTGGCGGTGGTCGCCGCAGAAACTGCCGATACAGCGGATGCGGATACAGTAGCCAGCGTCGAACTCACACCTGTCGTTAGACCAGTTGCAGTCGAGCTGGAACTGATCGACACGGCAACGGCCGATCCCACCGAGGAAGAGGAGGTATCCAAATTAATGGTGGTCAGGGAGATCGTACCCCCCGCGCCCACGTTGCTCTGAGCGGTACCCATATACAGCGGGATCGTACCGTTTACGATATCAGCCGCAGCCAGGGTGGTGGTGCTGTTTGCGGCCATCGCGGTGCCGCTACCGGTGAAGAAGTCCCACCCACTGTTGCTCAGAGTAACCTTGGTGCCCGCCTTAAACTTGGCGCCGCCGCTAAGACTCAAAATGACACTGCCGCCCATGCCACTAGCAGCCGAAGGGCCAATCGCCGCCCCCGTGCTCTCGGTAATTGTAAAGGTTTGCCCCGTAACCACCACGTTGGTGGCCGAGGGAACGGCAACACCCACACTTACGCCCGACACCTGGGTGGTATCCGCGAACTGGTTGGCTTGCGCCGCACTGATTGGAGCGATGCCGGGAACAGCCACAAAGCCTGCACCGATAGCCACGAATGCGGCTGTCACGCTAACCGCAATCACTTTTTTCTTGAAAGATTGATTCATTGATTTTCTCCTTTTCGATTTTTACCTGCCCCCCCATTTTGAGTCCTGAGACCCGCTCCAAGGAGACCTGAACTACCCTTACATCCTTAAACTTCTCGCGGCAAGAAGCCGTCAGCTATTCACTATCGTCTTCTTACCCCTCCTTTCCAAGGATCAACCCTTTTATTAGCAATTGGTCCCGCTTGCGCGTAAGGCAGTAAGGCGCACGGGGCAAATTTACCCGCGGATACGCCTAGTGTCAAGCGTTCGCCTACTGTTTCCGGTGCGTTTTCGAGCATTTAATTGAGCTTTTACGTGTTGATTATTAAGCTAGCATGGCAACCCTTAATCCACAAGCGGTAGAGCCGCAATCCGGGTGGATTATGCTCCTGTGTTGCAAAATAACAACACATCTCGACTTGCCATGAAACATCCACGCCTTCCATCTGCTTTGCCAGGGTGTCGTTGCGGCACCCTTGTGCGGGTTGGCATCAAGCGGCAGCCTGTTCTTTCTTGAGTAGTTTCGATTCTTCAAGCTTCCGGTATAACGAATCCGGGCTTAGCTCCAAGCCATTCCGCCAGCACAGCGCGCCTAGCTCCAGAAAGAATTCGCCGAAATAAGCCGTATCACGCAGCGGCATAAGCAACGACCCCATTCCGTGGAGCATGTCGGCGGCATCGAAATCGCCCTGCACTCCATTCGAAAAAAATAAGCGGATGCAAAAATTTCCCAGATAGTCGGCCTTGGTGATCTTAATCATTGTCCGCTCCTTTAATTCTGTTCAACGGTTCGAATCGCTGTGCTAAGTTCCAGTCTAGCAAAAGTTCCTCCTGGCGCTCCAAGGCCCACTCTTTTACCAGCCTTGCCGATCTTCGATTCGATTTCATTCAACAGGCTCGGGTTTTGCTCCAGCAAGTCCTCGAAATCATCGCAGCGAGGACAAGAGCGGGAGGGGATTGAGAGGAGGGCTAAACGCAAAGGTACCAAAAGTAGGCGCCTCTAGGCGAAACAATGTGTTATCGGAATCTGCCCAATCACCAGATAGGTGAATACCAGATGGTATTTTAAGCCCTTGTGTTTTGCGAGTTGGGCAACAAACTGCCCATCCCTGCGAACCCCGCTTGCGAGTTGGGCGATAAAGCCGCCCATCCCTGCGAACCCCATTTTTTGCGCCTTCGCGTCTTTGCGGTTAATGAACTGCAGTTTTTAAGTTCATTCTAGCCGATTGTCAGGTAGCCGCTCAGCAGCAACCTGACCTGCCCGCCTATACACTAAATCCCGCTTCCTTCTGATGCTTTACCGTCAGCACCACAATTGAGCTTCCTACAGTATAACGATAGCGCACCACGAATCCGCTATCGCCGAACTCAACGATAAAATCCCTGAAATCGGGCGGCATGTCCTGGACAGGCCGCCCGATTTGCGGCTGCTGCTCCAAAATGCGAATGGCTTTGACGATGCTCTCCCCCGCCCGCTTTGCCGCCAAGGGGTTTTTACTTCTCAGGAATTCCCTTAGCCGCTCGATATCGCCCAGGGCGACCGGCGTAAAGATTACTTGCGGCATGCAGGCGCTTTCGATTCATTTTCAGCGCCCCACGTTTCAAGCCATGCTACGATTTCATCGCCCGTTACGTGCTCTCCAGTTTCCCGATACGCTTCCCATGCCAGTAGCGCATCACGCTTGAACTGCTCCCGCCTTTCCTCGCGCTCAACATATTCCCGCAACGCTTCCAGCATGAGCCAATGGGGTGTTCTTTGTTTTGTTGCGGCAAGCTGTTTGATGCGTTCCTTGGTGGCCGCATCAAGCTTGATGGTGGTGGTTTGGGTTTCCATGACTTCCTCGCTTAATTCGGTGTTACCAAGTGTCAATATGGCATTGGCTACTAGCAAATGCAAGACTTTTGCCGCAGTTTGTCGGGTAGCCGCGCGGCGGTAGCCCGGCCTAGATTTTCCCTCTCCTCCAGCCACTTCTCCCGAGAACGAGGGACAAGCGCGAGGGAAGGGGCGGGCAACAATCCTTCGAAACGTCGGCAGCATCGAAACTAACACCCCTGTCGTTCGCCCCCTCTCCAACTCTCCCCCGCAGGCGGGGGAGAGGGCAATAGCCTGCCGCGCTGCAAGAGATGACTGCCGCTGCTCGCCGGAGGGCAAAGTCGCCTCTATGGCTATGGCATTTATTGAGACAGCTTCTTAGCTCCGGCACGGGATCGCATGCCGTCCAACTCGCTCAGGACATCTTCGGCCATGAAATAGCCGCCGCTTCGACGCGCTTCGTCGCGCGCAGCCAGGCCGCGGGCAACAAACTCCTGTTGCGCTTGGCGGCGCTCAATGTTGGCCCGTAGGGATTGTTCCACAAAACTCGATAGGCTCTCGCCGTTCTGCAAAACACTTTCGGCCGCGCGCCGCAGGTCCGGATCGACGCGAAGCGATGGAGTCGTAGCGGTCTTCATGGCAACCCCCTTTGCGTTGCATTTGCAATACAGTATGGTATGGCGATTTCTCTTACCGAAGACAAGCGGCCCGTTCGCGCAAGCGCATCGGCCGCCGCCCTGCTCGACTCACGATGCCGGTGTCGCGGCTTTTTCCACCGGCGTGACCGCCGGTTTCTTGCTCGGGTCCATCTTCTTGACCTTGTTCACCATCGCCTTGAGATCCTTCAGGTTTTCCTGGAACGCCGCGGTGACGCGGTCGCCTTCCTCATTATTGCGCACCACGTAAGGCGTAATGGTGATCATCAGCTCGGTTTTGTTGTGATTGTCATTTTTAGCGCCGAACAAATAGCCCAGCACAGGAATGTCCTTGAAGCCGGGAAGTCCGCGGTTGATATTGTTCACGTTGTCCTGGATCAACCCGGCGATCAACAACGTTTTCCCTTCCTGCAGGGTCACCTCGGTTTCGACCTTGCGCTTCGTGAAGACCGGCGACTGAATCCCGTTGACGGAGGTATCGCTGATATCGCTGACCTCCTGGGTCAGCACCAGGTTGACCAGGCCGGAGGCGTTGACATGGGGCTTGACGTTGAGCAGGATACCCACGGTCTTGTAATTGATCGAGTTGGAAGTCGTCAAACCGGTGGTAGTGGTGGTCGCGCTGGGCGTGGCCACCGTTTGCGTAATGTAAGGCACTTCCTTGCCCACCTCGATTTTGGCTTCGTGGCCGTCGCTCGCCATTACATGAGGGGAAGACAGGATATTGACGTCGGTGGTTTCCGACAGCGCATTGAACATGCCCACCACGTCGCCCACGTTGTTGAACAGGAAATAATTGAAGCCGGGAGACGAACTGGTCAAGGTATTGATGGTATTGGTCGTCCCGGCCGCGAGCGACGGCACGTTTAGCCCGGTTCCCAGTACCGCATTGGCCGACAGCGGCTGCCCGCGATTGCTGAAATGCTCGTGCTGCAGCCACCATTCGACGCCGAACTGGGTTTTGTCAGTCAATCCGACTTCCGCCACCATGACCTGGATCAGCACTTGTCGCGGGATCAGGTCGATGCGCTCGATGATTTTTTTCATCTGCAGGAAATCCTGCGGGCTGGCTTTGATCACCAGGGTATTGGTGGCTTCGTCGGGAATGATTTGCACGTTGCCGGACAAGCCCGCGCCGGAGACGCCCACGCTGGGAACATTGCCCTTAATCACCACTTTCGTCGCATCGGTGCCGGCTGGGGTAATCGGTGCGCCGCCGTAAATCTGCCGCAAGATGTTGGCAATGCGTGTCGCCGTGCTGTTTTCGATGCTGTAGACGTGGATTTGCGAACCCACACCGTCCTTGGGCTCGTCGTCGAGCACCTTGATCCATTTTTCCGCCGCTTCCAGCACGGCGTCGTTGGCGGCCGCCACCAGCAGCGCGTTCATGCGGACGATCGGCATGAAGAATATTTTATTGCCGTCGGTTCCCGGCCAGTTAAACATGCCCGAGGTTTTGAACAGCGTTTCCATCTCCCGCGCCATTTCCAGCGCGTCGCCTTTTTCGATTTGCAACACCTTGATTTTGACGTGCTGCAGGTAGTCCACATCCAGCACCTTGACCATATCCATAATCTTGGACACATTGCTGGCGCGGTCGGCAATCACCAGGTAATGGTTGGTGGGGTCATTGGTGATCCCCGCTTGCGGGCCGATAAAATTGCGCAAGGTGGCAATGAGTGCGGAAGCCTGGACGAACTTCACCGGAATAATCTGGATCAGCGGCGACCCCTCGCCCAGCGCCTCGAAGGTGAGCCGGTCGCGAGGTGCGTTGGCATCCTTGACGACCTTGTAAAGCTTGCCGTCGCGGATCAAGGACAGGTTGTTGAGCGACAGGATGCTTTCCAGGATATTGAAAATATCCGCTTGGCTGACGCTGCCCAGCGTGTTGATCGTGACCTTGCCCTGAATGGTCGGGTCGACGATGAAATTGAGGTGCAGCATATCGCCCAGCACGGCTTGCAGCACTTCATAGATG
>JAIOJO010000525.1 GCA_019911985.1 Sulfuricellaceae bacterium
GGATGCGGTCTTGCCAATAGCGCTGGGTATTGAACCAGGGGAAAGCCGCCGGAAAGGCCGGGTCGTCCCAGCGCCGCGCCAGCCAGGCGGAATAGTGAATTAGGCGCAAGGTGCGCAGCGCTTCGACGAGGTGCAGTTCGCGGCTGTCGAAATCGCAGAAATCCTCGTAGCCCGCCAGCAAGTCGGCCAGTTGCCGCGCCATCTCGGCGCGCTCGCCGGAGAGCAGCATCCACAGGTCTTGTACCGCCGGGCCGCTGCGGCTGTCGTCGAAATCGACGAAGTGCGGGCCGTTATCGGTCCACAATACGTTGCCGACATGGCAGTCGCCGTGCAAGCGTAGGCTCGCGACGCGTCCGGCGCGGTCGAAGCAGCGCCTCACCCCGTCCAGCGCGAGTTCCACCACGCTGCGGTAGGCCGCGTCGAGTTCGGGGGGAATGAAGCCGTGGCCGAGCAGAAAATCCCGCGGTTCCTCGCCGAAGCTGGCGATGTCCAGGGCGGGGCGCTCGCGGTAGGGCGCCAATTGCCCGACGGCGTGTATCCGGCCGATGAAGCGCCCCATCCATTCCAGCGTGGCGCTGTCCTCCAGCTCCGGCGCGCGCCCGCCTTGCTTGGGAAAGACCGCGAAGCGGAAGCCCTGGTAATGCTGCAGCGAAGACGCCCCGGCCAGGGCCAGTGCCGGAACCACCGGGATTTCGCGCTCGGCGAGTTCCGCGACGAAGGCGTGCTCCTCCAGGATGGCGGCGTCCGTCCAGCGCTGAGGGCGGTAGAATTTGGCCACCAGCGGTGGGCCGTCCTCCATGCCCGCTTGATAGACGCGGTTCTCATAGCTGTTGAGAGCCAGCAGGCGGCCATCGCTATGCAGGCCGGTGCTGTCGAGCGCATTCAGCACGAGGTCGGGGGTCAGGGCGGAAAACGGGGCGGTGCCGAGAGTGTTCATGGGCCTTATTGTACAGGGTGGCGGGTCGGCCAGCCGTTTTCGCCGGAGGGGCACGCTGGAACTTGTCCGCTCTTTATTCCAATTTGCCTGCAACCCAGATAATCCAACAATAAAAATCTTTCACCGCAAAGGACGCAAAGGTTCGCAAAGAAAAAACAAGCAGGCTGGCCTGTCTGAGGGTTCGGTTTTTCCTTTGCGAACCTTTGCGTCCTTTGCGGTTAGTGCTTTTTGATTGAGAAATGGAATTATTAGATGAGGTATTGACGCGGGTCGAAGTATAGACCCTTTCGTGTCCCGTGTTTCATTCCCGGACTTAAGCTATTTCTAGGGTAAAAT
>JAIOJO010000526.1 GCA_019911985.1 Sulfuricellaceae bacterium
GCGCCGAGCAGCACCGCGTCGGCGGCCTTGGCCAGCTTCAGCGTAGCTTCCGGCAGCGGATCGCCCGCCGCGTCGTAACCCGCGCCGCCGATGGGCGCCTCTTCCATTTCCAGTTTCAGGCCGCCGGCGGCCAAGACCTTCATTACCTTTACCGCTTGAGCGACGATCTCCGGCCCGATACCGTCGCCGGGCAATACTGCAATTTTCATGTTTACTCCTGTAGGGCGTAAAGCGTTAAGCGTGAGACGTTAGTCTGGGGCGCCCATCGAATTGCCGTTCCGCCACACGCTTAACGCTTAACGCTTAACGCTTAACGCAGAAAACAGCCACGGCTCCGACTTGCGCCGCTTTTCCTCGTAGGCCTTGATCTTGTCCACGTGGCGCAAGGTCAAGCCGATGTCGTCCAGGCCGTTGAGCAGGCAATACCGGCGGAAAGCGTCCACCGCGAAAGTAAAGCGCTCGCCGCCGGGCGTCGCCACCGTCTGCGAATCCAGGTCCACCGTCAGGCGGTAGCCCTCATGGGCCGCCGTTTCGCGGAACAACTGATCTACCGCCGCCGCGTCCAGCACGATGGGCAGAATGCCGTTCTTGAAGCAGTTATTATAGAAAATATCCGCGAAGCTCGGCGCGATCACGGCGCGGAAGCCGTAGTCCAGCAGCGCCCAAGGCGCGTGCTCGCGGCTCGAACCGCAGCCGAAATTCTCCCGCGCCAGCAACACCTGCGCACCCCGATAGCGCGGCTGGTTCAGCACGAAATCGGGGTTCAGCGCACGGCGGCTGTTGTCCATGCCCGGTTCGCCGTGGTCGAGATAACGCCACTCGTCGAACAGGTTCGGGCCGAATCCGCTGCGCTGGATGGACTTCAGGAACTGCTTGGGGATGATCGCGTCGGTATCCACGTTGGCGCGGTCCATCGGCGCCGCCAAGCCGTCCAGCCGGGTAAACGGCTCCACTACTTCACTGCCTTCTGGATCGCCTCGCCGCCCTTTTCGACGTCCTTGCCGACACCGCGAACGGTATTGCAGCCGCCCAGAAACGCAGCCAACACAAGCAATGCAAACACTTTCTTCAACATGACAATCTCCTTATTCGCCGGTCAACAACCAATCGCGCACATCGACAAAATGTCCGGCCACAGCGGCGGCTGCCGCCATCGCCGGACTCACTAAATGGGTACGGCCGCCCTGGCCCTGGCGGCCTTCGAAATTGCGGTTCGAGGTGGACGCGCAACGCTCGCCCGGCTCCAGGCGGTCGGCATTCATCGCCAGGCACATGGAACAGCCCGGCTCGCGCCACTCGAAACCGGCGTTGCGGAAAATCTTGTCCAAGCCTTCCTTTTCCGCCTGCGCTTTGACCAGGCCGGAGCCCGGCACCACCATCGCCAGCTTGACGTTGGCCGCAACGCTCTTGCCGCGCGCCACTTCGGCGGCGGCACGCAAATCCTCGATACGCGAATTGGTGCAGGAACCGATAAACACCTTGTCCACGGCTATCGTGACAATCGGCGTCTTGGCCTGCAAGCCCATATAAGCCAGCGCCTTGACGATGGCATCGCGCTTCACCGGATCGGCTTCCGCCGCGGGGTCGGGCACGGCCCCGTCCACCGCCACGACCATTTCCGGCGAGGTGCCCCAGGTCACGCAAGGCTTGATGGCCGACGCATCCAGCTCCACCACGCTGTCGAACTTGGCGCCGGCGTCGCTGTGCAGGGTGCGCCAGTAGGCCACGGCCTTGTCCCACAATTCGGCCTTGGGCGCGTAGGGGCGGTTCTTGATATAGGAAATCGTGGTGTCGTCCACGGCCACCATGCCGGCGCGCGCGCCCGCCTCGATGGCCATGTTGCACAAGGTCATGCGCCCTTCCATGGAAAGACTGCGGATGGCGCTGCCGGCGAACTCGATGGCATAGCCAGTGCCGCCGGCAGTACCGATCTGGCCGATCAAGGCCAGCGCGACATCCTTTGCCGTCACGCCCTGCGCCAGCCCGCCCTCCACCTTGACCAGCATGGCCTTGGATTTTTTCTGCACCAGGCACTGGGTCGCCAGCACGTGCTCCACCTCGGAGGTGCCGATACCCTGCGCCAGCGCGGCGAACGCGCCGTGGGTGCTGGTGTGGGAATCGCCGCACACCACCGTCATCCCCGGCAGAGTCGCCCCCTGCTCCGGGCCGATGACGTGGACGATCCCTTGGCGCGGGTCGCCCATACGGAACTCGGTGATCCCGAACTCCGCGCAATTCTTGTCCAGGGTTTCCACCTGCAGGCGGGAAACCGGGTCTTCGATGCTGCGGAACCAGCGCTGGTAAATCTTTTCCGCCACCTCGTCCGGCTGCGCGCCCGAATGCTCCTTGGGCAGCCCGGTGGTCGGCACGTTATGGTCGGGAACCGCCAGCACCGAGTCGCTGCGCCACACCCGGCGTCCGGCCAGGCGCAGGCCCTCGAAGGCCTGCGGGCTGGTGACTTCATGCACCAGGTGACGGTCGATATACAGCAAGGCCGTACCGTCTTCTTCCTCATGCACCACGTGGCTTTGCCACAACTTATCGTAAAGGGTTTGCGCGCTCATAGCCGATAACAGTTTGAAAACCGCAAATTATTACACAAACCGGCCGCAAGCGGGTAGAGATACCCGGACGCGCTAGCTTGCTAGGGTGGCGCGGTAATTGGCTACAGAATGCCCCTGTTGCGCCAATTCCGGTCATTGCACCGGCCAACCACGAATGGGCGGTATTTACGACACCAAAGCGATCGGCTGCAAACGGCACAAAAAGCACGGCGCCATTCATTCAGCACCACCCTTTACTCCAGCGGCTTATCGTATGCAACAATATAACAAGCCTCTGCTTCCAAATGAGGCTGAATCGTTTCGCATGACACAAGAAAATGTCGCTGCCCGTCCTCGAACCCGCAGCAATAGAAGGAGAATAGATTGCGCTGTCTCGTTATCGAGGATGAAGTCGATACCGCCCACTACATCTGCAAAGGCCTAAGGGAGGCCGGACATACTGTCACGCCTTGCGGAAATGGGCTTGACGGCTTGCACTTCGCGACCAGCGAGCACTGGGACGTCATTATCCTTGACCGGCTGTTGCCTGGGCAGGTGGATGGCCTATCCATCATTGCCAAACTGCGCGACCTTGGCAAAAAAACCCCCGTCATAATAGTCAGTGCGCTGACAAACATTGACGAGCGCGTATCTGGCTTGCGTGCAGGCGCCGACGATTATCTCTCGAAGCCGTTTGCTTTTTCGGAGTTACTTGCTCGGATCGAAGCCTTATTGCGGCGCGCCAGCCCAAGCCATGATGCAACCCAGCTCCAAGTCGCAGACCTTGTGCTCGACTTACGGACGATGCGGGTTGAGCGTGGTTCGCACCCCGTCGCGCTCCAGCCACGCGAATTTCGCCTGCTCGAATATCTAATGCGCCACGAAGGGCAGGTGGTCACCCGTACCATGCTGCTCGAAGCCGTATGGGATTATCGATTCGACCCACAAACAAACATTATCGACGTTCAGATCAGTCGGCTGCGCAACAAAATAGACAAAGGCTTTGCGGCAACGCTCATTCATACAGTGCGCGGCGTCGGCTACCGATTGGCTCCAGGTGGAGCGGCCCTGAATGTTTAGGTTTCAAACCTCTGTCGCGGTACGGTTGGTACTGGGCTACGGTTTGCTGGCTACGGCTTCCATCGCCGTGGCATCGGCGATCTTTTACCTTGGCACCATTGGGGTGCTCGACCAGAATGTCGATGACAAAATCGTTTCGATTTCAAAACGTTTGATCGATAAATTTCAGGCACGTCCCGTCGAGGACTTGTGCCGGGAAATTAAGCTCCAGTTGTCCGACAAGATCGATAGCGATAGGGAAATATTCCTGGTGCTATCGCCCTCCGGGCACCGCCTCACCGGCAATCTTTCAACCTGGCCGTCCCCGGCTACCCCGCTGGATCGAGTGGTTACGCGAGACGTTGTGCGAGAAGGGAAAGCCGTCTCCGCCAGGTTGCTGATGCACCGCTTGCAGAATGCCGAACTCTTGATTGTCGGCCGAGATTTGAGCGAGCACATAACCATTGGCAGGCTTGTCTGGCGGGCGCTTGCCGTAGGGATCACGATATCCTTGCTGCTGACAGTCGTAGGTGCGCTGTTCTTTCGGCATCAAATCGAGGCCAGAATTGGCGATATTCGCCGAACAGCCGTTGAAATCGAGGCCGGCGACCTGACGCGGCGAATCCCGATTTCGAGCGACGACGAATTCGGGCTGCTCAGCCGCGAAATCAATCATATGCTGGATCGAATCGAGCATTTGATGGAGAGTACGCGACACGTATCGAACGCGATTGCCCATGATTTGAGAACGCCGTTGGGACGAATCCGCAGCAAACTGGACGACGCGGTGCGCCACGACATGACCGTGGAAATTCTCTCCGATGCGGCGCATGACGCGATTGAAGGGATCGACGACTTGATTCTCGTGTTCGAGAAACTGCTGCAAATTGCCGAAGCGGAATCGGGCATGCGCACGAAGCTGTTCGAGACGGTCGATCTGAATCGCATCGCGCTCGACATGGTGGATTTGTACGACGCGACAGCCGAAGAGCGTCAGGTGATACTGAAAACTTCGCTCAAGGATGCGGTGTTCGCACATGGCGACCGCAATCTTCTGGCAAGCGCAGTCGCCAGCCTGATCGACAACGCGATCAAGTACGCTGGACCGGGCGCCACGGTGGAGGTCGGCACCCTGGCAGACGACCATTCCGTTTCCCTGGTTGTTCGCGACAATGGGCCGGGGATTCCACAGGAATATTTGCCCAAAGTAACCGAACGGTTCTACCGCCTCGATCAGAGTCGCAGCCAACCGGGAAACGGCCTCGGCCTTTCCATCGTCTCTGCAATCGCCACCTTGCACGTCGGGAAGCTCATTCTCGAAAATGACACGCATGGCTTGATAGCCCGCATCATCCTCCCGCCCGCGGAAGCATCGGCCCACAGCCGATAACCCAAGGCTTGCCGTAGCACCGGCCTTCCAAACCTTTCCAATCGGTAATCTTCGGGACAGGTTATGGAGAGGTTCACTTCGTTAATATTGCCGTCCGACGATAGCTCGCAATGATGTCCATCAGAAGCTCAGCATCGAATTCAATAAATTAACGGCTATTGGGTTTTCCGTCACATGACTCGCTACATTGTACTTTTTGCCTTGCTCCTCCCTGTATTTTCTTACGCCGAACAAGGGGAGTATCTCCAGAACCTGAGCCTGGATCAGGCGATCCGGATTGCCGTGGAGCACAACCACGATCTCAGATCGTCCACATTTGCCGTCGATAGTGCGAATGCCGCGACAACGATCGCTGCGGCGGCGCCCAATCCCACATTGACCGTACAGAGTACCAGCATCAATCCCAGGGCCGGAATCGGCGCAGGTGGCCTACGCAACAAGACCGTCGATAATGTGATACGGGTCGACCAGTTGATAGAGCGCGGCGGTAAGCGTGAATTCCGAAAGGAAAATGCGTTCAGTCTGGCGGAGGCGGCACGCAGCGACCTGCACGATGCGCGCCGGGCGCTGCGCGTGAGCGTTGCCCAGTCGTATTACGACCTGTTGGCGGCGCAGGAAAAATTCGCCATCCTGCAACAGACGGATGGGCTCTACGGCAGCACCCTCGCTGCCGCGCAAAAGCGCCTGAAAGCGGGCGATATTGCAAGTGCCGACGTTGCGCGCTTGCAGGTCGATGCGCTGCGCGCCCGGAACGACACGGCACAGGCCGAGGCGGATCGAGCCAACGCGCGCCAAGCTCTCGCCATGGTCTTAGGGCGTATCGCCGATGCAGCGCAAATCACCCTGGCAGACAGTTGGCCGGCGCTGCAATTCGATGTTGCCAAGCCGGTGCGGGCTTCCGTGGAGAGGCGCCCCGATGTACAGGCGGCAAAGCTCCGCCTGGACGCGGCTATTGCGGGGCGCAAGCTTGCACTCGCGTCGCGCACCCGGGATGTAACGATCGGCGTGCAATACGAGCATTACCCAAGCAATGACGCCAATCCGCAGGGAAGCGGCAACAGCTATGGCGTTGCACTGCAGGTGCCGTTGTTCGTGCGTTATCAATTCGACGGCGAAATCCGCGCAGCCGAAGCCGCAATCGATACGGCGCGCGAAAATCTTGAAAAGTCGCGCGATCTGGCGTTCGGCGATGCGATGCAAAGCTGGCGAAACGCACACTCCGCCTTCGAGCGCGTTCGGCGCTATGACGAAGGGCTGCTAGGCGCTGCGCAAAAGTCCGCCGATGCAGCCGAGTTCGCATTCAAGCATGGAGCGCTCGGCGTGATGGACGTGCTCGACGCCAGACGGACCTATCGCGCCACCCAGCTCGATGCGCTGGCGGCACGCGCAGATTTTGCAAAATCACTGGCCGCCTGGCAGGCGGCTATTTCGGAAAGCAGCCAGCAATGATCTCGAATACTCTCAAAACAGCCGTGGCTGTTGTCGTCATCGGCGGCGCAGTCATGGCCGGCATTCATTATTTCGGTACAGCGCAAGAGCGCACACCGGCCTCAAGTCCCAAGAAAATCGCGCAACCGGGCGTAGTGGAATTCGCGCCGAATGCGCCGCAACTGTCGTCGCTTAAAGTCGCCGTGGTTAAGGAAGTGCCGTTGCCGGCCTCCGACGCCATCAATGGCCGTATCGCCTACGATGAAAATGCGACTGCGCGTATCGTCTCGCCGATCGCTGGGCGGGTGATCGCTCTGCATGCGGAGATCGGCGACAAAGTGGCGCGCGGTGCCGACTTGGCGGATATCGACTCGCCGGACCTGGCTAACGCCGAAGCCGACTGGCGCAAGGCCCAGGCCGACGAGGCGCTCAAGAGGCGAGCATTCGATCGCGCCAACATCCTGTTCGACGGCGGGGTACTCGCGCGCAAGGATTACGAAGTGGCAGAGGCCGACTACCGGCAGGCAAAAGCGGAAACGAAACGGACGAGCCTGCGCATGAGAAACCTGCACGCGAATGGCCAAGAAGACGGCAAGTTCGGACTAAAAACGCCGATCAGCGGCATCGTCGCCGACAAGCAGATCAATCCGGGACTCGAAGTACGGCCAGACTTGCCCAATCCCTTATTCATCGTCACTGATTTGGCGCACCTTTGGGCCATCGCCGATGTGCCCGAACGCAGTGCCGCCAACATCCATCCGGGTCAGGCCGTCACGCTCGAAATCGATGCTTATCCCGGCCAGCGGTTTGCCGCCAAAGTCGATCGGGTCGGGCTTGTACTCGACCCCGGCACGCGCCGCATCCAGGTGCGCTGTTCGGTCAACAACGGCGACCTCAAACTGAAACCCGAGATGTTTGCACGCGTGTCGTTCCTAGCCGGCAATGGCAGCCAGAAGGCGATCCCGCTGCCCAATACCAGCCTCTTTGCAGAGGGAATGTATAGCTACGTATTCGTCGAAAAACAGCCCGGCAGCTTTGAAAAACGGCGCGTGAATGTGATCCTCAAGGGCCACGAACGCAGCTTCGTGGACGCGGGTCTTGCCAGCGGCGAGCGCGTCGTGACTGAGGGGGCCTTTTTGTTGAATGCAGAGGCGGCGGGCGATGCTCAATAAACTGATCGATTTTGTCCTCGCGCAACGCGTTTTCGTCCTCATCCTGACAGCGGCTTTGGTCGCATTCGGCTATCGTGCGCTGACCGACCTGCCGATCGAAGCGTTTCCGGACGTGCAGGACGTGCAGGTGCAGATAGTGACGCAGTACCCAGGGCAGGCGCCGGAAGAAGTCGAGCGCACCGTCACACTGCCGATCGAGCGGGAAATGAGCGGCGTGCCGAGCCAGACCCAGTTGCGTTCGGTGTCGATTACCGGATTATCCGTGGTGACCCTGACCTTCGCCGATGGCACGGATGATTATTTCGCGCGCCAGCAAGTGCTGGAAAAACTGCAAAACGTGAGCCTTCCAAACGGCATCCAGCCGGGCCTCGCGCCGCTCACGACGGCGGTCGGCGAAGTTTACCGTTACATCGTCGAAGCGCCGCCGGGCATGGATTCCAACGATGTCAGGGTGTTGCAGGATTGGGTCATTCGCCCCAATCTCAGGATCGTCCAGGGCGTTGCCGATGTCGCCAGTTTCGGCGGCACCGTGAAGGAATATCAGGTTCGGATCGATCCTTATGCGCTGAAGCGCTACGGCGTCACCATAGACCAGGTCGCTCAGGCACTAGCCAACAACAGCGCCAATGTCGGCGGCGGCCTGGTCACGCGCGGGGACGAAGCGCTGGTGGTGCGCGGCATCGGCATTTTCACGAATATCGAAGAAATCGGGCGCGTCATTGTCAGCGCCAGTAAAGGCAATACGGTGCTGGTGTCGGACGTTGCCGAGGTTGCTATCGGCCACCGGCCTCGATCCGGCGTGGTTTCCTTCAACAAGCAAGACAGCGTAGTCGAAGGCATCGTGCAGATGAGCAAGGGCAGCAATGCCGCGAAGGTAGTGGAGAACGTCAAGAGCCAGATCGCCGCCCTCAATGCCAAACTGCCCAAGGGCGTGCGCATCAGGACAATCTACGACCGCACGCAACTGATCAAGCACACCGTACACACGGTTGCCGAAAACCTGCTGCTGGGTGCCGCGCTGGTCATCGCGATCCTCGTCGTGTTCCTCGGTAACTGGCGCGCGGCGCTGATCGTGGCGACGGTGATCCCGCTGTCCCTGCTGTTTGCCTTCATCATGCTCGATGCGCGCGGCATTCCGGCCAACCTGATTTCGCTCGGGGCGGTCGATTTCGGCATCATCATCGACAGTGCCGTGGTGTTGGTGGAAGCCCTGATCGTGCGGCTCGCCATCCAGAATTACGACGCGTTAACGCATCAAGCCCCCTATGCTTGGCGCAAGGAAACGCTCAAAAAGACGGTGGTCGAGCTCGGCCATCCGATCCTGTTCGCCAAGGCCATCATCATCGTCGCCTTCATCCCGATTTACACTTTCCAGCGGGTGGAAGGGAAGATTTTCTCGCCGGTCGCATTCACACTCAGCTTTGCGATGCTGGGCGCAATCATCCTAACCATGACGTTGGTGCCGACCTTGCTGGCATGGACCATGAAACGTCACCCCATGGCGGAAAAACACAGCGCATGGCTGCACCATATCCAGGATTGGTACCGCAAAATGCTGGTGCGGGCGCAGGAAAAGCGCACCCTGGTCATGGCCGGCTCAGCCGCCATGCTGGCGCTCACGCTCGCGCTGGCGCCGCTGCTCGGCAGCGAATTCTTGCCGAAACTCGATGAAGGAAACATCTGGTTGACCATTAGCCTGCCGAATTCCAGCTCGCTGCAAAAAACCGAACAAATCGAGCATCAGGTGCGCGCCATATTGCAGACCTATCCTGAAGTCGGCAACATCATTTCCCAAGTGGGCCGCCCGGATGACGGCACCGATCCGAAGGGGCCGAACAACATGGAAATTCTGGCCGACCTGATGCCGCGCAGCCAGTGGAGATTCAGCGACAAGGACAGCCTGATTGCCGACATGTCGGCAAAAATTCACACGATTCCGGGCGTTCCGACCAACTTCTCCCAAGTGATCGAGGATAACGTCGAGGAGGCGTTGTCTGGCGTCAAGGGAGAAATCGCCGTCAAAGTATTTGGGCCGGACCTGAACATACTCACGCAGAAGAGCGAGCAGATTGCATCGATCCTGAGGAGCATCCCCGGTTCCGCCGATGTCGCCGCGGTGAAAATCGGCGGCCAAAGCGAACTGGATATCGTGATCGATCGAGACAAAATTGCCCGGCTAGGCATCAATGTCGCGGACGTCAATACGGTGATCCAGACGGCCTTGGCCGATAACGCGGTTAATGCCTATTACGAAGGCGACCGACGCTTCGATATCACCGTCAGCTTGAAAAAACGCTTCCGCGATTCCGTCGATGATATTGCCGCGCTGCAGGTCAATCTTCCCGGCGGCGCCGGAACGGTCGCCTTAGGCGATATCGCGCGTATCGACATCCGCCAAGGCGCTGCACGGATCAGCCGCGAGGAAGGCATGCGCAACGCCTCGGTCAAAGCCAACCTGCTTGGCCGCGACCAGGGCAGTTTTGTCGCCGAGGCGCAGCGCAAGGTCGCCGAGCAGGTACACTTGCCGCCGGGCTACCAGATTACCTGGGGCGGCCAGTTCGAGAACCAGCAACGGGCCGTCAAGCGGCTCGAAGTCATCGTGCCCATCACCGCGTTCCTGATCTTCTCGATACTGTTCTGGGCCTTCCGCTCGGTGCGCAAGGCGCTCCTGGTGCTGTCGATCGTGCCCTTCACGCTGATCGGCGGCATCGTCGGTCTGGCTGTCGCCGGCCTGCACTTTTCCGTGTCCGCGGCAGTCGGATTTATCGCTGTCGCGGGCATCTCGGTACAGAACGGCGTAATCATGGTGGAGCAGATCGTTGAAATCGCCAAGATCAATCAATCGATATTTTCAAGCGCAGTCGAGGGTGCCGTGTCGCGGCTGCGCCCTATCCTGATGACGGCCTTGATGGCCGGCTTGGGGTTGCTGCCGGCCGCGCTATCGCACGGCATCGGTTCGGAAACACAGCGCCCGTTTGCAGTGGTCATTGTCGGCGGCATTGTGTCGGCCACGGTCTTCACGCTATTGCTTATCCCCCTTGTATATCCTTATTTCTCCGAGAAACTCGAAAAAGAGTGATTTCACGGCCACAAGCATACTGGAGAGGCCTGGACATACACTTCTTGCAGGGCGGCGCGTCGAGCAGACGGCAGCCGCTTGGGCGCTTTGCACCCAACAAAAAACCGGCATCCGAATTCCACGAACGATTTGCTCGGATTTTTAATCCGTGGCGCACGCGGCCGAAACCGAAATGGGCGATTGCCACGCGGCAATCAGGCGGAAATCAGCTTCTATAAGCAAGCGGGAGAATGGCGCTATTGCGCCAAGGGGCGCTGTCAAATACACGGCAATTAACGTCGGCTTTCGGCCTAAGCGGACATTGGCCTAGAGTCAGCAATAGGTCAGCCCTGATTTCTTAAGCGGGCAACCATCCGATCACTGAAGCAATGACCGAAGAGCCCGACCCTCATAAAGACACACCTGACGGACCGCAGAAAAACCCGATCCCGCCTCTAGCACGGCTGACCTGCGTGCGCGCTTTGAATCGCATCCTGAATCGCGGCGTCGGTGCTTGAAATATCGGCTTTGTATAGTTCCACATAGCGCGCGCCGTAGCCGATGCCATGGCACACCGCGTCCTTGAGGGTTCCGCCCAGGCGATTTTGCGTGTCGCCGGTGGATGACCAGATCATCTGAAAAGCGATGGCGGCGCGGGCGCTGACCGGCGCATCGACCTGGGCCAGGCGCACGCTTCCCGCGGCGTTCAGGTCCGCCGCGAATACCGTGGTTTTGGCGCTCTTGGCATACGCGTAGTCCATTATGTCCGTATAAAACGCCTTGCCGTCATTGTCGGGCATGCAGATGACGGCAACGGGGGCGGAAATGAACAGCCTTGTTCCGGCAAAGGCGGCCGCGTAGGCAGCGACGGTGGTTTTCCAGGCGTTCAGATAGCTGGCGCGGCTATAGGGCGTGCCGCCGCTCAAGCTGCCGTTCTGGCAGCCGACGAGGGACATTTCCGCCACCGGAACGCCATCCGATACCGCATACAGCAGGCTGCCGTCGCCGCGCGCCTGAATGTGCGCGGCCAGCGCCGCCACGAATTTTGTATAGCGCGAAAGGAAGGTCGCATCCCAGGGCAGCGCTTCCATCACCGCCACACCCAGCGGCGTGCTGTAGGTATACGTGGCGACGCCCAACGCGGCCAGCCAGGACGGCGCGCCGGCGGAGGATGCGCCGACGTGCAGCGTCAGTTGCTTGCCGCGCGCGCGCACCGTGTCGAAAGCGGCGTCGAGCGTCGTCCAGTCGTAGACGCCGTCGTGCGGCTCCAGAATGCCCCACGACGTGCGGAAGGCCAGCCCGTCGACCGTCGCACGCGCGGCGTAACTGTCGAGCACCGCGGTCGAATCGCCGACGTCCGTCAGCGCAAAAACCGCCGGCGGCGCCAGCTCGCCCGCATTGGCAAGGCTGAAGAGTGAGCCGCCTCCCGGCTGCTGTTTGAGGCTGGCGGAGTAAGCCTTAGCGCCATACGTAATCAGGGGCACGGACAGCGTATAGGCACCCGTGGAA
>JAIOJO010000527.1 GCA_019911985.1 Sulfuricellaceae bacterium
TTGTAAGTCGGCACCCTTTCCAGCCAACCCAGCGGGGTCATCATCGACAAAAGCAAATGGAGTTCCGCATGCTCCGGAACTTGCGACTGAATAAACAAGGTGGCATGGGAGGGGTCAACGCCCGCCGCCAGCCAATCGATCACCATTTCCCATACATTATTTTCGATAGCGTCGGGGGTGTCGTAATGCGTGGTCAGCGCGTGCCAATCGGCTACAAAAAACAGGCACTCATATTCATGCTGAAGTTTAAGCCAATTTTTTAAAACGCCATGGTAATGCCCCAGATGCAGATTGCCTGTAGGGCGCATGCCGGACAACACACGTTCGGGAAACATGATGGGACGATCCTTAGGACTCGTTAATGGATAATTTGGACATACGCTGGGGCCGCTTTGGGCGCAGGCCAAGGCGCAAGACGTACGGTTGTGTCATTCACAACAAGCGGCTTGCGCCCGCGAGGGGTGTCCCCGCGGGGAGCGGCAGCAAAGCTGCTCGCACCGGCGAGACAGCGCCGGGATGCGCCCAAAGCGGCCCCAGCCCGAAGGGTTGCGGCGTATTCGGGCGTCTGTTGCGTTGCAAGGCTTGCGAATGGAACAACCATTCGCTTCGCCTCGCGCCTTGCAGCCATCCCGAATACGCCGCAACGTATATCCAAGTTATCCATTAACGAGTCCTTAGTTAAATACCAAAAATGTAATAAATCAGAGACATGGTGAGTGCGATAAACGGCCAAATGATAGCGCTCAACAAACCCGTAAAGAGCAGCGCCAGCAAAATAACCATGCCATAAGGCTCCAACTGCGCGAAACGATACGCCAAGCGAGAGGGCAGCAAACTAACCGCAATGCGGCCCCCATCCAAGGGCGGTAAGGGGAGCAAATTCAGCACCATCAGCACCGCATTGATCGTGACACCCGCTTTGGCCATCAGCGCTAAAGGCAAGGAAAAGCTGGAACCGGGCATTCCCATGGCGAGTTTCAGGAATATTCCCCATATCAATGCCATCGCCAAATTCGAAGCAGGGCCGGCCAACGCAACCCAGAGCATGTCTTTCTTAGGGTGGCGCAGGTTGCCGAAATTGACCGGCACCGGCTTGGCCCAACCGAACAAGAACCCGCCTCCACCCGATAAGGAGCTGACCGCCAAAATCAGCAGCGGCACTAGAATAGTGCCCACGGGATCGATGTGGCGGATCGGATTAAGGCTGACTCGTCCTGCCGAATAAGCGGTCATGTCGCCGAAATGTTTTGCGATGTAGCCATGCGCGGCTTCGTGCAAGGTAATCGCGAAGATCACCGGCAGCGCATAGACGGCAATTTGCTGAACCAGGTTTAGTTCCATTTACGTTTCTTCCTCTTAAGAGCCTGTCTTATAAAGCCCCAGGCCTGGGATTTTATAAGGCAGGCTCTAGACCGAGAACGGCAAGATCGCCTTTCCCCCGCCGCACCAATTCCGGCACATCGCTAGTCAAATCCACAACGGTTGTCATTTCCACATCGCAATAGCCCCCGTCGAGAATCACATCCACACTGTGCTCCAAAAATGTACGGATTTCATAGGGGTCGTTCATGGGCAGGGACTCGCCGGGCAAGATCAAGGTCGAACTCAACAAGGGCTCGTTCAACTCATCCAGCAGCGCTTCCACGATAGGGTTGGCAGGCACGCGCAAGCCGATAGTGCTGCGCTTGGGATGCTGCAATCGGCGCGGCACTTCGCGTGAGGCTTGCAGGATGAAGGTATAACTTCCCGGCGTGCAGGCCTTAAGCAATCGATATTGCTGGTTATCCACTTTTGCATACTGGGCGATTTCTGCCAAATTGCGGCACACCAAGGTAAAATGATGGCGGTCGTCCACTTGACGAATAGCGCGGATGCGTTCCATCGCCGCCTTGTCTCCGATATGGCAGCCGATGGCATAACTGCAATCGGTAGGATAAACCGCCACGCCACCCGCGCGGATGATCTCCACCGCCTGGCGAATCAATCGGCTTTGCGGGGTATCTGGGTGTATGGAAAAAAATTGCGCCATGGAGCTGCTTAATCCTGCATTCAAATTAGTCGTCGAAGCCATCCCAAGCCTGCCATATCGGCGTGCATGCATCGGGCAATGGAGGCAGACGCCTCATGTCCAAGTAATTCTGCTCGGGGCCGTGGTAATCCGACCCCCGTGAGGCCAGAAAATCCAGCAAGCGCGCCTGCTCCGTGAAATGGCGGTTCATGTCCGCGCTATGGCTGCCGGAGATCACCTCCAGTCCGATGCCGCCGCACTCCTTGAATTCGGCCAGCAGCAACTGTAGGTTGGTCCGCCCCAAATCGTAGCGGCCAGGATGGGCCAGCACGGCGACCCCGCCGCTCCCCGTTATCCAAGAAACGGCCTCCGCCATATCGGCCCATTGGTGGGGGACATAGCCGGGCTTGCCCTGAACAAGATACTTCTTAAACACGGATTTAAAATCCTTGGCATAGCCACGTTCGACCAAAAAACGGGCGAAATGGGTGCGGCTGATAATCCTGTCCGACGCGTACGCATAGGCCCCCGCCAAACTCCCTTCAATACCCGCCTTGCTTAGTTCGTCCGCCATTTTTTCGGCTCGGACGACTCGGCTCTGGCGTAAAACGTCCAGCCCCTGCAGCAAATCGGGATGGGCCGGGTCAATACGCAAACCGACAATATGCACCGTGCGTTTACGCCAAGTCACGGAAATTTCGACTCCGTTAACCAAGCGGATACCCGCCTCGTCGGCGGCCTTGCGCGCTTCGGCCAAGCCGGATACGTCGTCGTGATCGGTCAGCGCCAAGGCATCCACGCCTTGGGCGGCAGCATAGAAGACTAGGTCGGTGGGCGAAAGAGAACCATCGGAAACAGTGGAATGACTGTGTAGGTCATACGAAGGCATTATCGGCTGGTACTTGTGAAATCATGCGGAATCATAGCAAAATACGGCGTTCAAGGAAAACGGCGTAACCCACTTAATGAAATTCTTCTTCGACTTATTCCCAATCATCCTGTTTTTTATCGCGTTTAAACTATATGGCATCTACGCGGCTACGGCGGTAGCTATCGTCGCCACCTTCGGCCAGATCGGCTGGATGTGGGCGCGTCACCGCCGCGTCGATACCATGCTCTGGGTCAGTCTGGCCATTATCGTGATATTCGGCGGAGCGACGCTGTTGCTGCATGACGACACATTCATCAAATGGAAGCCTACAGTCCTCTATTGGCTCTTTGCCGCCACTCTCTTACTCGGCCAGGCCATTTTCAAAAAAAATCTAATCGCCACCATGATGAATAATCAACTGGAACTGCCCCCGCATGTTTGGTTCAATCTCAACTTGAGCTGGGCTGGATTTTTCAGCGCCATGGGCGGCGCGAACCTCTATGTGGCTTTCCATTACACCACGGCAAGCTGGGTTAACTTCAAGCTCTTCGGCACCCTCGGGCTGATGCTGGTTTTTGTGCTATTACAGGGTATCATGCTGAGCAAATATATCGACAAGGAACACGATTAGTCATGCTGTATGCCATCATCGGCAGCGATACGGCCGACAGCCTGGATAAGCGGCTCAACGCCCGGCCGGCGCATATGGAGCGGCTTAAAGCCCTGCAAGCCGACGGCCGTTTAGTGGTAGCCGGCCCTTTTCCCGCTATCGATAGCAGCAACCCCGGCCCCGCCGGGTTTACCGGCAGCTTGATCGTGGCGGACTTCGACTCGCTAGATGCCGCGCAAGCCTGGGCCGACACCGATCCGTATGTAATTGGCGGGGTGTACGCTAGCGTAAGCGTCAAACCTTTTAAGAAAGTCTTTCCTTCATGAACCGTATCGAAGAAATCAAACGCCGCCTCGCCGTCTTGTCGCCCACTCAATTGAATCTAATCGACGATAGCGCCAAACATGCGGGTCATGCCGGAGCGCAGCACGGCGGCCATTATCAGTTGATGATCGTATCCGAAGCCTTTGCCGGGAAATTGCCTATCGCCCGCCACCGCATGGTCTACACTGAACTCGACGATCTCATGCAAAATGGAATTCATGCCCTTAATATTCAAGCTTATACACCGCAAGAATTTTCAACCACCCAGCACAAGGAATAAACATGATGTCCCTTAAATCCCGTGTAATGATGGCCGGTATAGCCGGCCTTTTAACGCTCTCCGCTTGTAATGCCGAAGAAAGCACAAAGTCTGTAAGCGACAAAGCCGTTGTCACGGTCAACGGCACGCCTATCAGCGAAACTCAAGTCGATGCACTGATTAAGAGCCAAGGTCAGAAAGACACCCCGGAACTGCGCAAAGCGGTGCGTAACGACCTCGTTTCCCGCGCCCTGATCGCGCAGGAAGCGAACAAAAAGGGCATGGATAAAGACGTTGACGTCAAGGCGCAGATGGATCTTGCGACACAATTAGTACTGGTACGCGCCTATTTGCAAGATTACGTCAAGAGCCATCCTATCAGCGATAGCGCCATCAAAGCCGAATACGACAAAATCAAAGCGCAGATGGGTGATAAAGAGTACAAAGTTCGGCATATCCTAGTCGATAGCGAAGCCGCCGCGAACGATATCGAGGCTCAACTGAAAAAAGGCGCCAAGTTCGACAAACTGGCCAGCGAGAAATCCAAAGATCCCGGTTCCAAGGATAAGGGCGGCGATTTGGGCTGGATTGCCCGCGGCAATGTGGTTCCGGCTTTCGGCGACGCCCTGGCAAAGCTGAAAAAAGGTGAGACCAGCGCACCCGTTCACTCGCCGTTTGGTTGGCACGTGATCAAGCTGGAGGATACACGTCCGCTTAAAGCACCCGCCTTTGACGCAATAAAGGATGGCCTCATGAAGCGCCTGGAACAGCAGGAAGTGCAGAAAGCCGTAGAAGAACTGCGCGCTAAAGCCAAAATAGAAGATACATCGGCCAAATAAAGGGCCGAAAAAAACCCGCCGTTGCCAATAGCAACGGCGGGTTTTTATTACCCAGCGTTTTAGTCGAGACCGCGAATACTCGAGAAATCCTCTTCGGCGTCATTGCGGAAACCGTCTTTGTCATACCAATGCACCTTACCGGCTTCTTCACCCTCCGCCATACTGTGGGAACCGTCGCAGTATGGATAGGTTGCGGAAAGGCCACACATGCAGATATAGACAGCCTCGCTTCCAACCGCTATTTCCAACGGCTCGGTCTTGCTGTGCTTCACCAGTCTTGCCACGTTTCATTCCCCTTCAAGTAAATATTTCCGAAAACTCCCGTCTAACAGTGCTCACATAATATACCAAAGTTAAAAACTCGGGTATTACGCCCGGGAAGCGCAAATAAATAAACTTTCAAAAATTACGCGACGACCGCTCCACCGCCCAAACTGGGGCAGCCTCTACTCAAGCCAAGCACGCGCGTTACGGAAGATGCGCAACCAAGGTCCATCCTCGCCCCAGCCTTCGGGGTACCAGGAATTTTGTGCCGTGCGGTACACCCGCTCGGGATGGGGCATCATAATTGTAAAACGCCCATCTGGCGTGGTCAGGCCGGTAATACCCTGCGGTGATCCATTGGGATTAACGGGATAACTTTCGCTAACTTGCCCGTAATGATCGACATAACGCAATGCCACGCGCGCCGCCTGAATCTGCCCGCTAGTTGCGAATTCGGCATAGCCTTCGCCGTGGGACACGACTACCGGCAAACGGCTCCCCGCCATGCCGGACAAGAACAAGGACGGGCTGTCCTGGACTTCCACCATAACGAAACGGGCTTCGAACTGTTCCGATTTGTTCTTTACAAAATGGGGCCAGTTCTCGGCGCCGGGAATCATTTCGTGGAGATTGCTCATCATCTGGCAACCGTTGCACACTCCCAGTGCGAACGTGTCCTTAGCTTGAAAGAAAGCCTCGAATTCGTCGCGTGCCCGGCTATTGTAAAGAATGGATTTCGCCCAGCCCTCACCCGCTCCCAGCACGTCGCCGTAAGAAAACCCGCCACAGGCCGCGAAACCGCGAAAATCCCGTAGAGAAACACGTCCAGCCAAGATGTCGCTCATATGCACGTCCACCGCGGCGAAACCCGCGCGGTCGAAAGCGGCGGCCATTTCCACTTGGCCGTTTACGCCCTGTTCGCGAAGAATGGCGATGGACGGACGAGCACCGCGACTGACATAGGGGGCGGCAATATCCTGCTTATGATCGAAGGTCAACTTAAAACTCAAGCCGGGATCGTCGATGTCCAAAATCCCGTCATACTCTTGCTGCGCACCTTCCGGATTATCCCGTAGACGCTGCAGGTGATAACTGGTTTCCGACCAGGCGCGCTGGAGATCCACACGGCGCTCGCTGAAAATCTCCCGGTCGCCGCGTACGATGCGCAGGCAATCGTCGTCGTTCAACTGCCCGAATACATGCAATTCGCTGCGCAAGCCGGCCGCAAAAAAAGCACTCATCACATCCGCCGTATCGCTGCGGCGGACTTGCAGAATGGCACCGAGCTCCTCGGTGAACAACACGCCGAACATGCCGCTACGGTATAAGCCTTCGCGCACGACCTCGGCCTCTTTCGAGTCGTCGGCCAGGCGCAGCATGGCAAAGCACAATTCATCCGCGTCCACTGTTACGCCGACATGGCCGGCAAACATCATTTCACATAGGGTGACGAACATGCCGCCGTCGGAACGGTCATGGTAGGCCAAAATCTTGCCATCCCCGTTCAACTTCTGAATCGTAGTAAAAAAAGCTTTCAGCTTAGCGGGATTATCCAAGTCCGGCGCTTCGTTGCCGCATTGCTTATATACTTGTGCCAGCGCGGATGCTCCTAAACGGCAACGGCCATCGCCCAGATCGATCAGGATCAGGTCGGTGACCCCTTGGTCGGTTCGCAATTGCGGCGTCAGGGTTCGGCGCGCATCCGAGGTCGGGGCAAAACTGGAAACGATCAGCGACAAGGGCGCCGTTACCGACTTGCGCGCCTCGCCTTCGTTCCAAACCGTCTTCATGGACATGGAGTCCTTGCCGACGGGTATGCTGATGCCCAATTCCGGGCACAACTCCAGCCCCACCGCCCGAACCGTGTCGTAGAGCGCCGCATCCTCCCCGGGATGGCCCGCTGCCGCCATCCAATTGGCAGAGAGCTTGATATCGCCAATGTCGTCGATAAGGGCGGCAGAAATATTGGTGATCGCCTCGCCCACGGCCATCCGCCCCGAGGCCGGTCCATCGATCAAAGCCAGCGGCGTGCGCTCGCCCATGGCGAAGGCTTCACCGCGCCGGGTGTCGTAGCCCATGAACGTTACCGCCACATCCGCAACCGGAACTTGCCACGGCCCCACCATCTGGTCCCGCGCGGTCATGCCGCCCACGGTGCGGTCGCCTATAGTAATCAGGAAGGATTTATCCGCCACGGCTGGCAGACGCAATATTTTGTAGACGGCCTCCTTCAACTCCAAACCGCTGTACACGAATTCGGGTAGATTACGGTGAAAGCGTTGTACATCCCGCGTCATTTTCGGCGGCTTTCCCAGCAGCACGGACAAATCCATGTCCACCGCCTTATTGCCGAAATAGGTGTCTTCCACGGTCAGGTTTTGCTCTTCCGTAGCTCTACCCACAACGGCAAAGGGGCAGCGCTCGCGCTCGCAAAAGGACTGGAACAATTCATAGCTTTCCGCCCGGATCGCCAGCACATAGCGCTCCTGCGCCTCGTTGCACCAGATCTGCATGGGCGACATACCGCGTTCCTCGCTGAGAACGTCGCGCAGTTGTATCCATGCGCCGCGACCCGCTCCATACGCTAATTCCGGTAAAGCATTGGACAGACCTCCCGCGCCTACATCATGGATAGTCAGGATGGGATTACTTTCTCCCATCTGCCAGCAACGGTCGATGACCTCCTGAGCACGCCTCTCCATCTCAGGATTGCCGCGTTGCACCGAGTCGAAATCCAGGTTTTCCGCATTGGCCCCCGTGTCCATACTGGAAGCCGCACCGCCGCCCAAACCGATCAACATGCCGGGGCCGCCCAATTGGATGAATAATGCCCCGCTCGGGGCTTCCTGCTTAAAAGCATGGCGCTCGGAAATATTTCCCACGCCGC
>JAIOJO010000528.1 GCA_019911985.1 Sulfuricellaceae bacterium
TAATCATCTTGAGCACCGCATCCGCACCGCGGGCGGCCAAAACCCGCCGATCCAGACCCGCCGCATCGAGCGCCGCAAAGTCGTTGCCGGGAATCCCTTCGATCCGCTCCTGGACATTCATCGCCTCGGAGGTCCACTGCCAATAGACCTTGGGCACCCGCACCGCATCGTCGCCGCTAAAATTGGCGGCGAAGCGCTCGATGTTGCGCGCCTCCATCGCCAAATCCATCTCGCGGCGCAGCGAACGTGCCAGTTGAGCGACGATTTGGGACGGTTGGTAACGGCGGCTTTCGGGCACCTCCACTTCGATCAAGGAAGCGATATGCCCCAGCAAACGCAAATCCGCCTCGATCACCGCGCGTATGCCGGGCCGGCGGATCTTCAACACCACCGGCGAACCGTCGTCCAGGCGGGCGAAATGCACCTGAGCGATGGAGGCCGAAGCCGCCGCCTGAGTCTGCAATTCCTGGAAAACATCGAAAGGCGAACAGCCCAAGGCGGCTTCGACTTCCGGCAAAAGCTTGTCGAAGGCGACGGGCGGAACCGCGTTCTGCAGGCGCTCGAATTCGGCAATCCAATTGGGCGGAAAAACATCCACGCGGGTCGACAGCAATTGCCCCAGCTTGACGAAAGTCGGCCCCAATTCCTCCAGCGCGCGCCGTACCCGCACAGGCGATTCCAGATGGGAATAGTTGCCGGCATCCTTCCAGCGCAGTATCCGCCCCGCCCGCTCCAAAACGGTAATCAGCCCCAGGCGATGCGCCAAATCGCCCAGGCCGTAGCGGATCAGAACGGTGGTAATATCGTGCAGGCGCGGGAGATCCCGCATGACGCTGAGCGTTTCCCAAATCATCGCCGCATACCGCCGTCAATCCTTCTTCTTGTGCAAGGCATCGCTCATCCCGGCCAAAATTCCACTCGCCAAAGCGGCCAGGCGGTTAGCCGCTTCCCGCGCCGCCTCGCCGCTGCTGTGTCGGGCGTCGTCGCCTAGCATCGTCAGGCGGTTGGCCAGGGCCACCAGGATAGCCGCCACGCGCGCCCCGGTATCGGTGCCGGTGCGCTGCAAATGCCGAATGGCCTCGATCAATTCGCCCTTGGCTTTCGTCCCCGCGATTTCCGCGGCTTGGCGCGCTGTCGCCAGGAACTCTTCTTCCAACTGCTTGAGCCTATCGACGGCTGTCTGCCATTCGCCTGCGCTAAAGTCCTGAGCATGCGAGCTCATCTGCTGCAAAGTCAAATGGGCCGCTTCGGCCGACGCCTGCAAGGCCTGATCCAGGCCGGCCAGCGCCTCGCGCACGGCCGCTTTGGTATCGCCGGCCGGCTTCTCCAAGCCCAAGCCGATGCCCGCGATCACGGCCCGCACCACTTCGCGCACGCCCTCCCGATCCAAGCGGCGCGACTGCAAGGCCGCCACGGTCAAGTCACGCACTCGGGTTCGGATATCCACACCCGCGCCGACCGCCTCGCCAGCGGCTTGCTTAATCGTTTTTTCCGACAGAACAGGGATCTCGCTCATCGCACCCTCCTACATTTTAAAAGGAATCACCTGTATTAATGTTAGCCGTATTCTTAGAAGCTGTTTTAATAAATCCCGAGCCCGCATTGAGGTGCTAAGCCTGTGAGGGCTAGGCGCGGCGAGCGCCGTTTGGTTATTCCAAATCAGCGAGCCGTAACGACGC
>JAIOJO010000529.1 GCA_019911985.1 Sulfuricellaceae bacterium
GCATTCCCGGAATCGGCGAGGTCACCGTCGCTAAAGTGCTGGCCTATGCCGGCAATCTTCGGCGATTCGCCAACGGCAAAGCATTGGCTGCATTCATCGGCGTAAGCCCTCGTTTGCGCGAATCGGGAAGCTCCGTTAAAGGGCGCACGATGATTTCCAGGGCCGGGCATGCTGCCTTGCGCAAAGCCTTATACATGCCGGGATTAGTGGCCTTGCGCCACAATCCGGTATTGCAGATATTCGGTGGAAGAATGAAAGCAAATGGGCTGGCGCCCAAGGCGGTAGTCGGTGCCGCCATGCGCAAGTTGGCGCATTTGATCTATGGGGTGGTCAAATCAGGTAAGCCGTTTGACATCAACATCGCCTTGGCCGGGGTTGCAATTCAAGACGGTATCTGACCCCTCTGCCTTCAGACCCCTCTGCCTTCACACCCTGGAAAAACCATTCGGGTCTGGAATGACGGGGTCTAGAAAAGATGTGCATTGATGCAAGACATGACCCCGAGGCTCCGCGCATAGTGCGCGAACGCTACATTTCTAGACCTGGCCCCGAGGATTCCTGCTACTTAACACAATTAAAATCGAAATCTGAGGTCATCACTAGAGACAATGGTTTCTTTCTGACAAACTGAGCAATGCGCCCATACTTCTTGCACAGCATTGACGCAACCTTTGTAGCCTGCGCTTTGTTGGGATCACCAACTGCATAAATTGTATTACCACCCTCGGAGTCATCTTGGATATGCCACGTGTAACCATCACTCTCGATGGTGCCCAGTGCCTTTTCCTGCTCGATCTGACGCTGAGCTTCTGCGCATCCTGATAATTGAAGAACCATAATAACTCCAAAAGAAATCAACAGCACTTGAGCTTTCATATTTACCCCTTTTTAACAAAAATTCCAATGAATTGACACAATATCACCCCCAACATGCCGCTCAGCGGCGACCGAGAGCTGTCCGATGCAGCGGATAGTTGGGCATCACGGTCTATCGCCTTTTCCAACCTTGGTCAGTACGAATAAGGTGGATCGTGTTGTTGCCGCTGGCAGGTTTGTACCCTTCCGTATTGTTGGAATAGTAGACATGCGTTTCATACGAGAAGCTAATGTCAATTTGGGCTACCCCCCCGGCGGACATCGATGAAAAATTACTGCAACTTGTCACCTTGTAGTTTCGACCGAAGGAAGACCTTTCCTGATCAAAAAACACCTTTTGCATGCTGGATGTGGCTACTTTGCAAGCTTCCTTTTCCGACAATTTGTCCGCATCACACGCCGTAAGCGGTACTGCTATGAGAATCGCTAAAGAAAAAGCTAGTGTCGGTAACACGATATTCTTTGACATGGGACTCTCTCCTTCACCTTCACATAGTTGGGGTGCACTTCATATTACGGGGTCTCACGATGCGCCCGAAAATAGTGAGGCCCAGCGCTATATTACATTCACTATTGAAATATGATATTCGGACTCTACTCGACGAAATCTGCCCAGTCAAATGCAATCCATTGTGTTATAAGCCTATTTTTACGCAAGCAAGGCTAGCCAAGCGGGAAACGCGGCGGGCTTGCGCGAAGCGGGCGGCGCAGGGGTATGACGACCCGCGTAGCCATGCAACAGATCGCTTTGCACGTCCAGCAAGTAAGGGACGTCGTCGGCATGGGGCCCGCTGTTGCGAAAAATATCGAAACGAGCCATGTCAGAAAGAGCGCCACGCATCCAGGGGCAATCCGTCGCGCTCCACGCCGGCATTGTATGCCGCGATGAACTCGGCGTTGTCGGCCTGCCAGCGCCGTTCCTGCTCCCGCTTGACCCGCTCCCGCAAAAACGGGTCGCAGGCTTGGGAAATATTGATTCCCAGAGCTTTCGCTTCGCTCAACACATCGGCGGAGAGGGTGATGTTGGTGGCCTTCTTGGGTGCAGCAACAGGAGTGGGCATAGTGACCATCCAATTATGTTGTAAATATATGCGTAGGGTATCGCAATATTTTTGTTCGA
>JAIOJO010000530.1 GCA_019911985.1 Sulfuricellaceae bacterium
GGATTGCAGTTCGTCGGCGCGGGCGGAAAAAACGGGGATTAGGCTCAATCCGGCCAGCAGGGCGGCGAGGAGGGCGGTACGGCGGATCGGCATCATGGGCGGTTGCGGGCGAGGGGAATCGAAAAATAGGCCGCATTCTACCAAGAAGCCACTCCCGCGCCAAACTTTAGCGTCCCCGGCGCGGCGCGTAGCGGCGCCGATTTGATATAATCCCGCCATTCTCGTTCACCGACGGCCCACCATGAGCAGCGAACACGCGCCCGTTTCCCATTTTATCCGCAACATCGTCGAGGCCGACCTGGCCTCGGGCAAGCACAAATCCATCGTCACCCGCTTCCCGCCGGAGCCCAACGGCTACCTGCACGTCGGCCACGCCAAGTCGATCTGCCTGAACTTCGGCCTGGCCCAGGATTACGCGGGCCGCTGCAACCTGCGCTTCGACGACACCAACCCGGAGAAGGAAAGTGAGGAGTATGCCAATTCCATCCAGGAGGACGTGCGCTGGCTGGGTTTCCAGTGGGCCGGCGAGGTGCGCTGGGCGTCGGACTATTTCGAGGCGCTCTACGGCTATGCGGTGGAGCTGATCGAAAAAGGCCTGGCCTACGTCTGCGAACTGACGCCGGAGGAAACGCGCGAATACCGCGGCTCCCTCAACGCGCCGGGCCGCAACAGCCCCTACCGTGAGCGCGGCGTGGCAGAGAACCGCGACCTCTTCGCCCGGATGCGCGCCGGCGAGTTTCCCGACGGCTCCCGCGTGCTGCGCGCCAAGATCGACATGGCTTCGCCCAACATCAATCTGCGCGATCCGGTGATCTACCGCATCCGCCGCGCCCACCACATCCGCACCGGGGATGCCTGGTGCATCTACCCGATGTACGACTACACCCATTGCATTTCCGACGCGCTGGAAGGCATCACCCATTCCCTCTGTACCCTGGAGTTCGAAGACCACCGCCCGCTCTACGACTGGGTGCTGGACAACATTAGCATCGGCTGCCACCCCCAGCAGATCGAGTTCTCGCGCCTGGAGTTGCAATACGCCGTCACCAGCAAGCGCAAGCTGCTGCAACTGGTCAACGAAAAGCGCGTCTCCGGCTGGGACGACCCGCGCATGCCCACCATCCAGGGGATGCGCCGCCGCGGCTACACCCCCGAGGGCATCCGCGAATTCGCCCGGCGCATCGGCATTTCCAAGTCCGACAACGTGGTGGACATGAGCGTGCTCGAAGGCTGCATCCGCGAAGACCTGGAGACCCGCGCCCCGCGCGTGATGGCGGTGATCCAGCCGGTGAAGGTGGTGCTGAGCAATTTCGAGCCGGGCGTGACTTCTTCCCGCGAGGCCGGATTTCACCCCAACCATCCCGAGTTCGGCAGCCGCGAAGTGCCGATCAGCCGCGAAATCTGGATCGAGGCCGACGACTTCGCGGAAAACCCGCCGCCCGGCTGGCAGCGCCTGGTACCCGGCGGCGAGGTGCGGCTGCGCTACAGCTACGTGATCCGCTGCGACGAGGTAGTGAAGGACGGGGACGGAAACATCGTCGAACTGCGCTGCTCGCTCGACCCCAACACCCTGGGCAAGAACCCCGAGGGGCGCAAGGTGAAGGGCGTGATCCACTGGCTCTCCGCCGAGCACGCGCTGCCCGCCGAAATCCGCCTCTACGACCGCCTCTTCACCGTGCCCGAGCCGGACGCCGACAAGGACGTGGATTTCCACCAATACCTCAATCCCGCATCGCTGACCGTGGTGAACGGCTGGGTCGAGGCGGCGGTGCGCGACGCCGCGCCGGAAACCCGCTACCAGTTCGAGCGCCTGGGCTATTTCTGCGCCGACCGCCGCGAGCACCAGCCGGGGGAAAAGCTGGTGTTCAACCGCGCCGTGACGCTGAAGGATTCCTGGGCCAAGGAGCAAGGCTGAGATGCCTGTCTTCTTGCAAAGCGCCTTGCTGCTGACGGCCTCGAATGTCTTCATGACTTTCGCCTGGTACGGGCATCTGAAGAAACTCAACCACAGCGCCTGGTATGTCGCCGCCCTCATCAGTTGGGGCATCGCGCTGTTCGAGTATATGTTGCAGGTGCCCGCCAACCGCATCGGCTACCAGACGATGAGCCTGGCGCAGTTGAAGATTATGCAGGAAGTCATCACCTTGTCGGTTTTCGTTCCCTTCGCCGTGTTCTTCATGCGCCAGCCGCTCAAGCTCGATTACCTGTGGGCGGCGCTGTGCATGATGGGCGCGGTCTACTTCATTTTCCGCTCGAACTGAATCTCATGCTGAAACTCCACAATACCCTCACCCGCTCCAAGCAGGACTTCGTTCCCCTCTTTCCCGGCAAGGCGTTGATGTACGTCTGCGGCATGACCGTCTACGATTACTGCCATCTCGGCCACGCACGGGTGCTGGTGGTGTTCGACATGATCCGCCGCTGGCTGCGCGCCGCGGGCTACGACGTGGTCTATGTGCGCAACATCACCGACATCGACGACAAGATCATCAAGCGCGCGGCGGAAAACGGCGAAACCATGGACGTCCTCACCGGCCGTTTCATCGCCGCGATGGACGAGGATGCCGCCAAGCTGGGCGTGGAGCAGCCCGACTTCGAGCCGCGTGCCACCCAGTACGTGCCGAAGATGGTCACGATGATCGAAATCCTGATAGCCAAGGGCCTGGCCTACGTCGCCCAAAGCGGCGACGTGTGCTACTCGGTGCACAAATTCCCCGGCTACGGCAAGCTCTCGGGCAAATCGCTGGACGACTTGCGCGCCGGCGAGCGGGTGGAAGTGGCCCAGGGCAAGGACGACCCGCTCGACTTCGTGCTGTGGAAATCCGCCAAGCCCGGCGAGCCGGCCTGGGATTCGCCCTGGGGCAAGGGCCGTCCCGGCTGGCACATCGAGTGCTCGGCGATGAGCGACGACCTGCTCGGCACGCATTTCGACATCCACGGCGGCGGGGCGGATTTGCAGTTTCCCCACCACGAGAACGAAATCGCCCAGAGCGAGGGCGTGCACGATCACCCCCACGTCAACTACTGGCTGCATAACGGCTTCGTGCGGGTGGACAACGAAAAGATGTCGAAATCCCTGGGCAATTTCTTCACCATCCGCGAGGTGCTGGGGAAATACGACCCGGAAGTGGTGCGCTTCTTCATCCTGCGCGCCCACTACCGCAGCCCGCTGAACTACTCCGACCAGCACCTGGACGACGCCAAAGCCGCGCTGACGCGCCTGTATACCGCGCTGAAGAGCGTCCCCGCCACCCCTTCGGCTATGCTCCCTTCCCCCGCTCGCGGGGGAAGGGTTGGGGATGGGGGCGTCGACTGGAACAACCCCTTTGCCGCCGCGTTCAAGGCCGCGATGGACGACGACTTCAATACTCCCGAAGCCGTCGCCGCTTTGTTCGATCTCGCCTCCGAGGTGAACAAAACCCATACGCCCGAGCAATCGGCCTTGCTCAAGGCTTTGGGCGGCATTCTCGGCCTGCTGCAACGCGAGCCCAGCGAATTCCTGCAAGGCGGGGTGGAAGCCGATTCCGGCTACGCCCCGGAGCGCATCGAACAGCTCATCGCGGAGCGGGTGGCGGCCAAGCAAGGCAAGAACTACGCCGAGGCTGACCGCATCCGCCAGGAATTGGCCGCTGCGGGCATCGTGCTGGAGGATTCCGCGCAAGGAACGGTTTGGCGGCGGGCTTAGCGGCGGATGGGGCTAGGCCGCCCGGCCGCGCATTTTTTGTCTGTCCCGTATCGATATTTCGACCGGAAAACAGTTTCTTAGGCTTCAATGCAGGCGCGCGTTTTCATGGGGAACTTTTTGCGCGGGCAGCGAGAAGGCCCCGACTTCCAGCGTATCGTCGGAATTCAAGGGCCGCAGCGGCGCGCTAGCCTCGGCGTTGGCTTGCTCTTGCTTGGGCCGGCAAGGTTCGGCTTGATCCTGGTTCACCAGCAGGCTCGTTGCCAAGGGCAAAAAGACCGACTTGGCTTGTTCGTCGAAATCTTCCAGCTTCAGCGCTAAATCTCTGGCTATATCGCGCAGGCGCCAGCTTATTTCGCAGACCACCACGTCGAGTTCCAAGTAGGTTTCTTCATAGTTGTCCGACGATTGCGCATCCAGGTAGTCGCTGGTAAAGCAATCGCCCAAGCCTATCGCGCTAAGCGCTTTTTGCAACTGAAGCAAGCGGTTCTCGATCTGGGCCAGGAGGTCTTTGGCCGGCTGCGGCGTTTTGTTTGCTTGCAATTGAATGAGCCGGCATTCGTTGATCGATCCCGAAAGCGCCATGCCAACGACCCTGGTTTTTTGAATTAATTCCGGGACGGCCGCCGCCGCGAATCCAGCCGCCTCTTGCGGAGGGGCGCTGGAAGCGCGGCGCATCTCGCCGATGGCGTTGATGAGTTCGGCGGGGAATTCGCCGGGAATCAGCTTGACGGCCAGCGTGGCGCGCACAATCGGATACGAGCGGTTGTGCAGAATGCCGCTGAGCATCTCCGCCATGGACAGAATTTGCCCGCAACGGGACATGTTGTTACCGGCGATTCCCCGCGGGTAGCCGCTGCCGTCAAAGCGCTCGTGATGCTCGGCAATCGCGCGCGCGATGGGTTTCGGGTAATCGGTAAGCGATTCGAGGATGAGCTGAGAGATGCGCGGGTGCGCTGCTATGTGCTTCCATTCCGAAGGCGTCAACGAACGCTTCTGATCCAGGTAATCGGGATTGATGTAGAGTTCGCCGACATCGTGCAACAGCCCGCCGATAATGAGGTGCTCGACGGATTCGGGCGGCAAGCCGATCTGGATAGCCAGCGAGGCGGACAGCAAGGCGACCTCTACCGAGTGCGCGAAAACGTGCGGCCGCGAATTCTGTAAAGTGGTCAGCAGCAGGCAGGCGGGTTGGCACAGCGAGGCGGCGGCAAAGCTGTTGATCGCCGCGCTCAGGTGTTTCCGGGCAATCGCGAAAATAGTCGGGTTGCTCGTGCCTATGCCCTGCACTAAGGCAAGGATAGACTCCATCGTAACGCCGCTCTCGACGACGAGAGACACCTCCAGCGGGCGTTGCAGCTTGCGGACGATGAGTTTTTCCTGCAGGCGGGAGTCGATCCGCTTGCCCTTAGCCCACAGCAGCGTGCCGGCATCGTCAAAAATATCTTCCGACGCGGAAACAACGTGCGTCTTCGACATTTCCATGACGTGTTCGAGATAGTTCAGGTTGATCGCGTTAACGCCACTAGGTGCTGCCGAGTTTGCCGCCGTTGTCATCGTTACCCCCTTTTACGCATCGAAGATGCTTAATGCCCCGGCAACATTCTGCGGAGGCGCAAGTCATGGGGAGCAAGCTGTGCAAAGGGGAGGAGATGCGGCGCGCATTCCAGCGCGGTGCGTACACATGGCCTTGCCATGTGGCGATCCCGCTATCATAGGAGTGATCCCTTAGACCGGAGATTTTGCGTCCCTACCTTTGGGTAAGTTTGCCCTTGAAGAAATTAAATCACCCGGAAGCGCTTGCCGCAAGGGGTTTTTATCGCCGATTCCATTGTCATTTGGCCGCATTCCTTGCCTTTGCTGGTTTTCGAGCCGAATTATGACATAAGGGTGTTTTCCCGATGTTTGTCATCGGCTTACGGCGGAGGAAATTTTCCCCCGCCGCGCCGCGGTTTTTAGGGTTCCGGATCGGGGAAGCGGACGGGGGCATCGCCGGGCGACCACTTGGCCTGCTTGCACATGACACGGGCAAAATCGGGCGAGCCGACGATGGCCGCCAGCCAGGCGTGTAGCGCGGGCCAGGGCTGGCTCTCGAACCAGTGCGCATCGGTCCGTGCAAACTGCCGCACAAAGGGCGAAATGGCCATATCGGCCAGCGC
>JAIOJO010000531.1 GCA_019911985.1 Sulfuricellaceae bacterium
GACCCTCTACCGCGCCGAGCGCCGCGCCGGCAGCGATCTCGACCGCTCCCGCATCCAACGGTACGCTGGCGGCCATGCCATCGGATGCCGGCCAAACGACACAGCACCAGCCCCCAGCCAAATCACCTGAGGACGAGCCCCCAGCCAAATCACCTGAGGAAATGGGTCACGCAGGCATTTCGCCGCCAGGCGCAAGCCCGCATCCCGCGACAATGCCAGGAGGTCCAGCGCCAAGCACGCTGCCATCGAAGCCGCCGGCCATAGCGCGGAAAGCCCCCCTTCCCGCCGCAACGAAGCCGAAGCAGGATGGCGCCCCGGCTCAAGCGCAAACCCTCGCTTCCGCTGCCGGCACGCCGGGCTCTCGAACGGAAGCCTTAAAGGTACCGGAACCCGCTGCCGAAGCCAAGCACGGCGAGGCTCCCAAGGAAGCCCAGGCCGAGAAGAGCAACGCTAAGCCGCGCCTCGCCGCTACGCTTACCGAAGCAGTCAGCGCACCACCCCCGCGCCCGGCCAAAAACCTAGCTTCCCGCAAACCGGCGAAAACGCCCGAGGGCGAAGTCATGAAGGAAATCAGCGCGAGCCAGCGTGCCGTTTTTGACTATCAGCAGGCGCTCGCCTTTATTCAAGACGGCCGCATGACGGAAGCGCTCGACAGCCTGGAAAGGTCATTGGCGGCCGACCCCAACCACAAGCCCGCGCGACAGCTTCTTGCCAGCATGTATATGCAAAGCAAGCAATGGCGGCAAGCCGAAGCCCTGCTTCGCGACGGTCTGAAGCTGGATGCCGCGCAACCGTCGCTGGCCATGACCCTGGCGCGCATCCAGGTCGAACTGGGCAATAATGCCGCCGCGCTGGCTACGTTAAAGTCCAGCTTGTCCTATGCCTCGGATCAAGCGGACTATCTCGCCTTCCTGGCGACGATGTATCAGCGCCTAGGGCAGCATCCCGCCGCCATCCGCTACTTCCAGCAAGCGCTCGAACTCGCCCCCGGCCACGGCCCCTGGCTGATGGGCCTGGGCATTTCGCTTCAGGCGGACAAACACACGAACGAGGCGCGGCGCTCGTTTGCCCGCGCCTTGGAAGCCGGCGGGCTGTCTCCCGCGACGAAATCCTATATCGAAAGCTGGTTACAACTGCACCACCCGGCGGACTAGCTCGCTTCCGCCCACCGGGACAACAGCCCGTTCCGGCCCGAATGTCAGTTTTGCGTCAGGCAAGAGGGAGAGAATTCATGGCTATCCATGATTAGGCGTATCGTGCACATTCCCGCTTCCCACCCGGTTCTCCACGCGAAAGCTTGGCACAGGCGCCTCGGATTCCTGCTGTCCCTGCTTGTCGCCGGACTCGCGCTGCCCGCGGAGGGAAACGGACAGCCTTCCACACCCGGCCGGGAAGACCTGTTGTTCCTGAACCGCATCGCCTATGGCGCGAATGCCGCCACGCTGCGCGAATACCGGCAACTGGGCCGCGAGCGCTACCTGGCCTCCCAATTGGTTTTTCGCGCAGATGGCGGCCTCCCCTCCGGCATACGCCAACGCATCGCGGAGATGGACATTTCCCGGCTTAGCCCAGCCGATTTGCTGGACGAGCGGCGCCGAGCCGAGCAGCAATTCAAATCCGCACCCGATTCCGTCAGCGCCGGAAAAATACGCAAGGCCATTAACGAACGCAACAATGAACTTGGCATGCAGGCCGCCGAACGGCGCATCCTGCGCGACCTCTATTCCCAGAGCCAGTTGCAGGAACAGCTCCTAGGGTTCTGGTTCAACCACTTCACGGTATTCCAGTACAAGGGCAACATCCCGCAACTGCTGGCCGACTACGAAGAACACGCCATCCGTCCCCACGTGCTGGGTAAATTCCGCGACCTGGTACTGGCCACCCTCACCCACCCTGCCATGCTGATATACCTGGATAACGCCCAAAACGCCGCCGGGGCGGTCAACGAAAACTACGCCCGCGAGTTGATGGAGCGACAGACCTTGGGTGTGCATGGCGGCTATACGCAAAGCGACGTGCAAGCGCTGGCACGCATTCTAACCGGGGTGGGCGTGGATTTATCGGGCAAGGGCTGCCCTGGGGGCCAAACCCGCTTGACCGGCGCGGAAGCCCCGGCGGGAGGCGGCCTATTCTGCTTCAATCCGAAACGCCACGATAGCGGCGAGAAACTCTTTTTGGGGCAAACGTTTCCGCCCGGAGGCGGCCTGGACGAAGTGCTGCGCGCGGTGAATTTGCTGGTGCGCAGCCCGGCAAGCGCTCAGTTCATATCGCGTCGGCTCGCGGTCTATTTCCTCAGCGACGACCCGCCGCAAGCCTTGCTAAACGAAATGGCCCGCACCTTCCAAAACACCGATGGCGACATCGCACTGACCCTGAAAACGCTCTTCCATTCGCCGTATTTTCGCGACGGCAAAGCGCTCGGCAACAAATACAAAGACCCGGTTCAATATGTGCTGTCGTCGCTGCGTCTACTCTACGGCGGCCAGCCTATCCAAAACATCCGTCCCGCCGTGAATTGGATCAACCAGCTCGGCGAACCCTTGTATGGCCACCCCACCCCGGACGGCTACGGCATGCGCGAAAAGGACTGGCTGAGCGCCGATCAAATGACCAAACGCTTCGAAGTCGCCAAGGCGATCTACTGGAACGCCGGCGCGCTATATGTAGACGAGCCACGCTCCAGCCAGCTCGAAATCACCGATAAAAAACGCTTGCAGGATCTGCGCAAGGAAGCGCGCGAGAGCCATCCCATCGATGTTTTCGGCATTTACGATCTGTTGCGTCCCATACTGTCCGATACGACCCTAGCCACGCTCAAAAAATCGCTGTCCTTCGATGAATGGAACGCCTTGCTGCTGTCGTCGCCGGAATGGATGTACCGTTGATGAAGCGCCGCCATTTCCTCGCACTCGGCGGATTGGCCGCCAGCCTGCATTTTCTGTCGGGAAAAGTATGGGCATCGCCTCTCTCGCGGCAATCCCAGGCACCCCGATTGTTGGTCGTTCTGCTGCGTGGCGCTTACGATGGAGCCAACCTGCTGGTGCCCCATGGCTATCCATTTTATTACGCCTCTCGACCCAGCATCGCCCTAGCCCGGCCTAATCCTGACGACCCCAAGGCCGTGCTGGACATCGGCCAAGGCTATGGGCTGCACCCCGCCGTGAGTTCGTCGCTGTACGCCCTCTTTCAGCAGCAGCAGGCGCTGTTGGTCCCGTTTTCCGGCAGTGCGGATGTCTCCAGGAGCCATTTCCAAGCGCAAGACGTGATGGAACTCGGCCAAAATCCCCAGGGCCGCCTGGATTACGCCAGCGGGTTTCTCAACCGGCTAGCGGAAATCCTTAACCGGGGAAATCCGCGGCTCGGCGGGATTTCCTTCACGCCTAGCCTGACGCTGGCCTTCAAGGGAAAAATCAACGTGCCGAACATTTCCCTCAAAGGGCAAGTGCGCGACATCCCCAACGACCGCTCAACCCGCCTTTTGGCGGCCCTCTACCAAGGGAGCCGCTTGGGCGATTACGTGAACGAAGGCATACAGACACGGCACCAGGTTTCTGCCGAACTGGAGAAGGAAATGCGCGATGCCTCGCGCGGTGCGGCCAAAGCGACCGGGTTTAATAAGGAAGTCCGCTCCATGGCGGCCTTAATGCGGGATAACCCCGCCTACACCCTGGGTTTTGCCGAAGTCGGCGGATGGGACACCCATGTCAACCAAGGCGCGGCAAGCGGCCCTCTCGCCACCAATCTGGAAAACCTGGCCCAGGGCCTGAGCAGCTTTGCCGATGAATTGGGGCCGGCCGCCTGGCGCCAGACCGTCGTTGCGGTGATGTCGGAGTTCGGCCGCACCTTTCGTGAAAACGGCAACCGGGGAACCGATCACGGACACGGCAATACGCTGTGGGTGCTGGGCGGCGGAATTTCCGGCGGGAAACTCGCCGGCGAGCTCATCGACGTGAGCGAAAAGACCTTGTTCCAAAACCGGGATTTTCCCGTGCTGAACGACTATCGGGCCGTGCTATCCCATCTCGCGCAGAGGATGTACGGCTTGAGCCCGGCGCAACTGGATCGTCTTTTTCCCGGCATCCGGCCGGGCAATCTGGGCATTATTTAGCCCGCGCCTATTCCAGTAACGCTATGGTATGCTCGGCTTTCGCCTGGAATTACATTAATGACTCTCACCGAACTCCGCTACATTGTCTCCCTTGCCCGCGAACGCCACTTCGGCCGCGCCGCCGAAGCCTGTTTCGTCAGCCAGCCGACCTTGAGCGTAGCGGTGAAGAAACTGGAGGAAGAACTGGGTGTCGTGCTGTTCGAACGCAATGCGTCCGAAATTAGCACGACCCCCCTCGGCGAACGCATCGTGGAACAGGCGCAGCGCGTGCTGGAAGAAGCGGAAGGCGTGAAGCGCCTCGCGTCCCAAGGCAAGGATCAGCTCGCCGGACCGTTGCGGCTCGGCGCCATTTTCACCATCGGCCCCTATCTCATGCCGGCCCTCATTCCGGTGCTGCGGGAACGGGCGCCGCAGATGCCGATTTTTATCCAGGAAAACTATACCACCCAACTCGTCGAGCACCTGAAGCGCGGGGACGTGGATGTGGCGATTCTTTCCCTGCCTTTTTCCGAGCCGTCCATGCTGACCCAGGCGGTTTACGACGAGCCCTTCCGCGTTGTGCTGCCGGCGGGCCATGCCTGGCTGCACAAAGATGAAATTTCCGCCGCCAGCCTGGCCGAGGAAAACGTGCTTTTGCTCTCCGCCGGAAATTGTTTCCGCGACCAAGTCTTGCAAGCCTGCCCGGCCCTCAACCGGCAATCCAGCAGCCTGCAAAAAACCCTGGAAGGCAGCTCGCTGGACACCATCCGCCACATGGTCGCCTCCGGCGTGGGCATTACCGTGTTGCCGTCCACCGCCGCCGATCCGATACCCGAACAATCCAAGCTGCTGGCGGTTCGTCCCTTCGCGCCCGAAGCGCCCGGCCGCCGCATCGCGCTGGCTTGGCGCAAAACCTTTCCGCGCTCGCAAGCCGTGGAGGCGGTACGTCTAGCCATCCTCGCCTGCGCGCTGCCGGGCGTGAGCATGCTCGACGAAGCGCCGGTCTCGTTCCAACACCTGTAAAACCCCTAGTTTGAACCGCAAAGGGGGAGATGGCGATTGACCCCCATCCCCGCTTACCCCGCTTCTTTGCGCCTTCGCGTCTTTGCGGTTAATGAGCCGCGGTTTTTAGCTTTAATTCCGAAACGCCGTTTACAGTTTGCCGCCGGCCGCCTCGTACCAGTTGCGGCTGCGGTTCACCATGCGCACCACCGTCAGCATCACCGGCACCTCGATCAACACCCCGACCACCGTCGCCAGCGCCGCCCCGGAATCGAAGCCGAACATGCTGATCGCGGCCGCCACGGCTAGCTCGAAGAAATTGCTCGCGCCGATCAGCGCGGACGGCCCGGCTACGCAATGCGCCACCTTGAAGCGGCGGTTGAGCAAATAAGCCAGCCCGGAATTGAAATAGACTTGGATCAAAATAGGCACCGACAGCAGCACGATCACCAATGGCTGCTTGACGATGGATTGCCCCTGAAAGGCGAACAACAGCACCAGAGTGGCGAGCAGCGCCGTCAAACCGAAGGGGTGCAAGCGTTTCAGCGTCGCCTGGAAAACCCCCTCTCCCCGCGCCAGCAGCCAGCGCCGCAGCAACTGGGCGATGGCGACCGGAATTACGATATACATCAGCACCGATATCGTCAGGGTGTCCCACGGCACCGCAATCGATGACAAACCCAACAGCAGGCCGACCACCGGCGCGAAGGCGAAGATCATAATCACATCGTTGAGCGCCACCTGGCTCAAGGTGAAGGTCGGCTCGCCCCGCGTCAGGTGGCTCCACACGAACACCATGGCGGTACAAGGCGCCGCGGCCAGCAGGATCAGCCCGGCGATGTAACTGTCGATCTGCTCCGCCGGCAAATAGTCTGCGAACAGATGACGGATGAATATCCAGCCCAGCAAAGCCATGGAAAACGGCTTGACCGCCCAGTTCACGAACAAGGTTACCGCCATGCCCCGCCAATGCTGCTTGACTTCGTGCAGAGCGGAAAAGTCGATCTTGATCAGCATCGGGATGATCATGACCCAAATCAGGATGCCGACCGGGATATTGACCTTGGCCAACTCAAACCCGCCGAATACCTGGATCGGGCCAGGGAAGGCTTGCCCCAAGCCGATACCGGCGGCGATACTCAGGAATACCCAGAGCGTCAGCCAACGCTCGAAAAACCCCAGTTCCGCTCCGGCCAGTTCTTGGGCGGCAACCTCGCACTGCATACTCATCATGCTTCCTCTTCGGATAATTCAGCCGTGTTCATTTTTCCGAGTGTCCCGATCCTACGGACTTCGGATTGCAACTTCAGGCGGTCGAGCTTCTCGATCGGCAGATTGGCCAATAACTGAACGCGGTTCGAAATATGGCGAAAAACCGTCTTGAAGACCAGCCGCTTTGCTTCATCATCGCCTTCACACGCGACCGGGTCTTCAAAGCCCCAATGCGCCGTCAGGGGACGCCCCGGCCAGATAGGGCAGGTTTCTCCAGCAGCCTTATCGCACACGGTAATAATAAAATCCATTTCCGCTGCATCCGGCTGATCGAATTCACTCCAGGATTTGCTGCGCATGCCCTCGGCACTCAAGCCGCTTTTCCGCAATTCCTTTAGGGTTAATGGATGCACGCTTCCTGCGGGATGGCTGCCGGCGCTGTAAGCCTTGAATTTCCCCCTGCCGAAATGATTGAGCAAGGCCTCGGCCATGATGCTCCGCGCCGAATTTCCGGTGCAAAGAAAAAGGACCTTGTATAACTTTCCGTCCATAGCTAATTACTCCACATTAATTAGTTAAACATATATTACATTGAATATAAGAAACCCAATGACATCAGCCGTCACTTGTTAAAGTATGAATTATATACGTGTACAATCGGACGCACCCATAGCAATTGCTATTGCCTAGATTCAAACAATATTCGTTTACAGTAATATAGTCAAGCCACCCAGAAAACATCATTTACACATTTAAATTTATGCCTATGAACAATTTTCAATTACTACACTCCCTC
>JAIOJO010000532.1 GCA_019911985.1 Sulfuricellaceae bacterium
GCGCATCCCTTTGTCGCAAGCCGCTTGTTGTGAATGACACAACCGCGCGTCTTGCTTCGGAGCAGGGTTGTTGCCGCTTCAGCGGCTTTACAACCCTGGCCTACTCCTTGCGGGTGCGGTCTGCACTCAAATAGCCCCCAGCGTAGCGCCAAATTATTTACGGATAAGCTCTTAATCAGAGGCTCCTTAAGTAACTTCATCGTTCACTCCGTCTCTTTCTTTGCGCTGACTCATCGATGCCTACTGCTCAATTTCACGCCACGAAACCCGTTTTCCAGAAGTGGGACTAGTAGGAAGAGGGATTTTTGGCGCTTGTGTCGTGGCATTGGACTCGCGAACCAACGCACGGGTTTCGCCACTAGGCAATTGGATGATAACCGGGCGGCTTGCGAGAGCCTCCCCCAAACTCGTTGCAGACCACGTTACCGTGGAATCGGTTATCACGCCACCCGTCTGGTAGTTCAGGAAATACAGCCAACTGCTACCGCCAGGCACGCAAACGGTAGTACTAGGAATATTCGAAGTAAAAACCAGTGCACCCAAGGCCAGCGCTGGGTCGGTGTTAATCCGTTCTCCGCTGTCGGGAAGATCGACATACCATCCCTTCATTGTGGCGTAATTTACCGTGTTACTCGTCACCGAGCGCGTTGAACCGCTGGCGTCAGTGGTAAGCGTCTGCACTTGCAGGCTGCTGCGCAACGGGTCCGGCAGTGCGCTGGTCATGTTGTCCACCAGGCCGTACATGGTTTGAGTTTGTGTGGCATGGGAGTTTTGCGTTTTCCCAGTAGGGCAACCGCCCGTCGGGCAGGGAACGTCGGTATCCCCCAAGTACTGCCCTGTTCCCACATAAACGAAACGATAATCTGCACCGTTAATCGTAATTTTAGCCAACTCCGGCGTGGTGCTTATGGGTTGGGTCGCGCCGTTTGCGTCTTTAAGCACCGCAAACTTGGAAACACCCCAGCTACTTACGCTATTGCCCGAAAAGTCGAAACGCCACACGTTGCCCATGAGATCGCCGCCGTAAACAAAATCGGTGGTATTGTCCAAGTCTCCGTTCTCCACATACGCGCTGATTTGAGCCAGGCCGCACGGGGTCGTGGCTGGCGTTGCCGTGCATCCGGTGGTTGGAATATCTTTAATCAAATCGCCCGTTTTCGGGTTCAGCACGAACAAATGGCCGAGACCATCTCCGCCGCTATCGCCTGTATTCGTGCCATTGTTATACCCCGAGGTGACCAGTACCACCCAACCCTTTGCCACGGTTTTGACGATAACCGGTTTGCCGAAAGTGTAACCGGTGTTCAATTGAGCGGCATTTCTTTGGGCGGTGTTGGTAACGCTATTGGGAAACTCCCACAGCACCTTGCTGGCGACTGCCGCCTCATCGGCCGCAGTGGGATCCGTCACATCCAGCGCGTAATAACCCCGTCCACCCTTGCCTAAGCTCCCCACCAAAATGGTATGCCAATCGTTTCCGCTACCGGAAGTGCAGCAATTTTTAAAATCCACGTCGCCCGATACCGGTGTGCCGTCAACCCGGTATTGGTGGGTAAAGGCAGCCTTGCTGCTTAAATTATTGAGACTGGCCATGACCAGATTGGGCACATAAGCCCAAACTTCCGCCCCCGTTGCAGCGTTGAAAGCATGCAACATCCCATCATTGGAGCCTTGATAAACGATACGCGTACGGCTTGCATGGGTTTCTTTGAATGTTGTCGTGCTGCCTTGGTAACCGGCATCCGCATAATTAGCGCTGGGCGCCCTGACCACAAGCGGTTCGGCATTAACCGTGTCGCCCAGCAAATGTGCGCGCACCCGGTAGGTGCCCGCCGTTTCCCCGCTACGGTCTCCCCGTAGATAGGCCAGCACGGCGGCGCCGTCTACCGGAGAAACACTCGGAGTATTGAGCAAAGTCTGTTGGCTGGAGCTTAATTTGGTCGCGGTCGTTGCGGTGGTCGGCTGGAATTGGAGTCCCCCGATGGAACCGGCTGTAGCGGTAGAGGTAGCAATCTTGCGGTTGGCGGGTGAAATCAAGTCCAGTTGGTCTTGTGCGGAACCCGCTGTCCACAGGGAAGTGGTCTGCGGTATACCCGTGGTCACGTCAATCGCATAGGCATTCAGGTCGCCGGCCCAGGTGCCGGAATTGTAGCTGGAGGCGAAAGAAGCGTTGTCGGTCGACGTAACGTGAGCGTTTGCAACAGATACCGCCGCGGAAGAACCGACCTTGGCGGTGATGTCATCAGAGATGGAGCCGATGGCGTTTTGAAAGCTTGCCGCATCATTGGCAAGCAAAGCCGACCCCGTACCACCCGCATTCGCCATCGCATTCATCACCGACAGCGCATTGGCATTAGCAACGGTATCACCCAGGGCAACAACATACGTCTGAATATCGTAAGGACTTGTCTTTGTCGCATTTGTCGTGCTGCGCAAAGCCGTGACCGAATTAATCGCATCGGTAGCGGCAACGCCGAAGCTGCCGGAAGTGCAGGAATTGGTAGTAGTACTCCAAGTGCAGGTGTTGGTGCGATCTGTAGAGGA
>JAIOJO010000533.1 GCA_019911985.1 Sulfuricellaceae bacterium
GTGCCGCGGGCCGGGGCGGCGGGGGCGAAGCTTGAGACGCTCCGGCGGCCGGTGCGGGTTTCTGCCCGAGTAGCGCGGGATCGATCTGGAGTTTAGGGAGGTTGACGGCGGCAATCCCGGATCCGGGAAAAAGGAAAAACAGCGCTAGCGCGATGGGCGTGGGTTGGAGTTTTTTCATTCTTCGTTATACCGGTGTCATCGCCGCTCGAGCGCCGTGCACGATACTTTAATCTTGTCGTTGAGTTATCGGTGATAAAATCGCATAAATTCGACATTTTAGCAACGCAGGATTACATCTTGGATCGCATCGCCCAACTCGAAATTTGGCTGCAACAGCATTTCCCCGGTTCTTCTTTCACTTTGGCTCCGGCCTCGGCCGACGCCAGTTTCCGGCGTTATTTTCGCGTCAGCTTCAGCGACCGCACCCTGGTCGCGATGGATGCCCCCACCCAGCACGAAGACTGCCGCCCTTTTCTGCGCGTGGCGGAATTGTTCGGCGCGGCCGGGGTGCACGTGCCCGAGGTGCTGGCGAAGGATCTGGAGCAGGGCTTCCTGCTGCTTTCCGATTTGGGCGGCACCACCTATCTCGACGCGCTGAGCCGCGGCGGCGACGCCACCGCGCTGTATCGGGACGCCACCGCCGCGCTGGTGAAAATCCAGCAGGCCAGCCGTCCCGGCGCGCTGCCGGAATACGACGAAGCCTTGCTGCGGCGCGAGCTGGACTTGTTCCCGGAATGGTATCTCGGCAAGCACTTGCAAACGGTGCTCAGCGCCGAGCAAAAAGCGGCGCTGGACGCCGTTTTCGCCGCGATACTGCGCAACAACCTGGCGCAGCCCCAAGTGTTCGTGCATCGCGATTACCATAGCCGCAACCTGATGGTGACCGAACCCAATCCCGGTATCCTCGACTTCCAGGACGCGGTCTACGGGCCGGTGACTTACGACCTGGTTTCCCTGTTCAAGGACGCCTATGTCGAGTGGACCGAAGAGCAGATATTGGACTGGCTGATACGTTACTGGGAGCAGGCGAAAAAGGCCGACTTGCCGGTGGATCGCGACTTCGCCCAGTTTTACCGGGATTTCGAGTGGATGGGCGTGCAGCGCCACATCAAGGTGCTGGGTATTTTCGCCCGCCTGTGCTACCGCGACGGCAAGGACGGCTACCTCAAGGACATGCCCCTGGTGATGCGCTACCTGCGCAAAACCTGCCGCCGCTACGGCGAACTGCATCCGCTGTTGCAGCTGCTCGACGCGCTGGAAGGCAGCGCCGCGCAGGTCGGCTATACCTTCTGAGCATGGTCTACCGTGCCATGATCCTCGCCGCCGGACGCGGCGAGCGGATGCGCCCCCTTACCGACAGCGTTCCCAAGCCCCTGCTCGAAGCGGGCGGCAAGCCGCTGATCGTGTGGCACATCGAGCGCTTGGCGCGGGCCGGATTTCGCGAACTGGTGATCAACCACGCCCATTTCGGCGCGCAGATCGAGGTGGCGCTGGGCGACGGCAGCCGCTACGGGGTGAGCATACGCTACTCGCCCGAGGCCGAGGCGCTGGAGACGGCGGGCGGCATCGCGCTAGCCCTGCCGCTGCTGGGCGACCGTCCCTTCGCCGTGGTCAACGGCGATATTTTCTGCGACTACGATTTCGCGTGCCTGCCGCCCCTGCTGGAAGCCATGGCGGCCGATCCCGCCGCGCCCATGGCCCATCTGGTGCTGGTGGACAACCCGCCGCACCACCCCGGCGGCGATTTCGCGCTGGCGCAGGGCCGGGTCGGCGCCGAAGGCGAGCGCCTGCTCACCTTCAGCGGCATCGGCGTCTACCGCCCGGAGCTCTTCGCGGCCATCGTGCCGGGAGAAAAGGCCAAACTGGCCCCGTTGCTGCGCCGGCAGATGGCGGCGGGACGGGTCGGCGGCGAACATTTTTCCGGCTACTGGCTGGACGTCGGCACGCCGCAGCGGCTGGACGAGCTGGATGCCCGCTTGCGGAGCCGTTGAGGGTTTTCCTTTTCTTGTCGTTCCCGCCGATTCCTGCAACAATCGCCCCATGACGATTTTCCCTTTCTCTTTATGAACTCCTCCAAACCCTACCGCCGCCGCAAACACCTGCTGGCCCAGATGGGCGACGGCGTGGCGATATTGCCCACGGCCCGCGAGGGGCGCAGCCGCCGCCTGCTGTTCGCAGCCGCCGCCTGCTGTTCAAAGAGAGGGGAATCTGGGACGGCTGCCGCTACGGCCCGGACGCGGCGGCCAAGGCTTTCGGCTTCGACCCCCGTGCGACTTAATCAGAGGCTCCCTAACGATAGAGGTAAAGGACGCTTATTCTGGATTCTTGCGTGCCGCATGGAGTCTTATCGCGCCGATGAGGTTGAAAACAGGATTTCTGGATGGTGATAAGTCCGGAAATTTAACGAAACCGGCTCTTCAGGTGAGCTTGATCGGTAGGTGACAATGCTTATGTTCAGATCGCCAGGGAGTCTTGCAAGAAGCTCTATGGCTTGTCCCGTGCGCCCTGTAGTTCAAATGCCGTTTTTAGGAACAATAGGGTCACCGGTCTTCAGGTCGTGGTGCGGCGCTCCTTCCGCCCTGAATCCCCGGCTACGACTCCCGAGGATAAGCGGCGGGGTCTCAGGCCAGCATGGAAATGGGAGGAAGCTGCGCTTGCTCTGCCCGGAAATCCGCGTCCGACTTGGATTCGTTGTGCGAGTGGCGATCTTTTTGACGCTGGCGGCGGCTTGGCCGCTGCTCTCTTCCCCTGTCCGCGCGCAGTCATTCGATCTCCCTCCCTACCGTTTCGGCGTACTGCCCCTGCAAAGTCCGAACAAGCTGGCGGCCATGTTTTTGCCCTTGACCAAGGTCTTGGAAGAGCGTTTGCACCGCCGGGTACAATTTGTCACCGCACCCAGTTTTTCGGCCTATATGCAACGGGTCGCGCGACGGGAATACGATTTTTTGTATTTGAATCCTCTGTTGTGCGGCCAAGCCAGGCAATCCGGTTACCATGTTGTGGCGAAGGTTGCGGGAGAGCCTTTTACCGGTATCCTGGTGGTGCGCCGCGACAGCAGGATCACTGAGATTGACGCGAATCGTTTGCCGCCGGGGATGCGCCTGGGTTTCCCCGACCCAGGCGCTTACGCGGCAACGGTCATGACGCGCCGTTATCTGGAAAACAGGGGCATCCCGGTGGACAAGTTTTTTCAAGTGAAATATTTTGGTTCCCAGGACTCCGCCCTGATGGCTTTGTATTCCGGGCTGGTGGACATCGCCGGCACATGGAAGCCCTCCCTGCGATCCATGCCGAAAGACATCCAGCATGCGTTGAGGATAGTCGCGGAGACCCCGCCGCAGCCGCAAATGCCGATTGCGGTGCGCGATGATACGCCCGCGGACGACGCCCAGGCCGTTGCCGAGGTTTTGGTGGATCTCAGCCGCACGGAGGAGGGACGGCGGATCCTTCGCGGCATGGAACTCCCTCAGGGTTTCGTGGCCAGCGGCGACGGCGAGTATGCCGGGGTGGGTAAATGAGTGCGCCCCAGTTGGAGCCTCTTCCTGCCCCGCTGACGCCAGCCAGGGAGCCGGACGCCGGATTCATCCGCACCTTGCGCTTCCGGTTGATGTTTTCGGTCGCGCTGGTGCATGTAGTGTTGATGGGCATATTCGTCACCGACGCGGTGCGGGAGCAGTCGGATCGAATCCAGGCCGAGCTGTTCAGTCGCGGCCGTTCTCTGGCTTCCCTTACCGCGGTGGCGTCCACCAATGCTCTGCTTACCGAGGATCTGGGGGCGCTCGCAGAAATCATCCAGCGAGTCAAAAGCCAGCCCGATGTGGTGTACTGCGAAATTTCGGATTCCCGTGGATACGTGCTGGGCACTACCCGTCCGGAACGGTTGGGCAAAAGATTGCCGTTGCTGGCCACGAACTCTGAACAGTTCCCGCTGGCCGACGGCGACCACACCCTCGATCTGCGGGAGAATATCCGCATTGCCGGCCAAATGGTCGGCACGGCCACCCTTGGGTTGTCCACCGTGCGCATGGATTCGGCTATGGCCAAAACTTGGCGCGAGGGACTGCTTTTTATCCTGGCGGCGCTGATTGCGGGCAGCGGGGCGGCATGGGCGCTCTCCCTGCTCACCACGCGCGGTTTGCATGGCATGCTGGACGTCGTGCGCAGAATCAGCCGGGGCGACCTCAATGCGCGGGTTCCGGTCACCACACGGGATGAAGTCGGCGTGCTGGCCGTGGCGTTCAACAATATGGTGTCCTCGCTCAAGCGGGCCTCGGAAAAGGCCGCACTGGAACACGAACGGCGCACCCAGGCGGAACGGTTGGCGTGCGTCGGCGAAATGTCGGCTACGATCGCCCATGAAATTCGCAATCCCTTGTCGGCGATTATCAACTCGGTCAACCTGCTGGGGGGCGATACCTTATCCCAGGAAGACCGCGCCCAGGTGATCGCCATCTTGAACAATGAATCGGGGCGATTAAACCGCATCCTCGGCGATTTTCTGAATTTTGCCAAAATTCGCGAGTCGGAAGCGGTGCGCGCCGATCTGAAAGGATTAATCGAGGAAATCGCCAATATGCTGTACCAGGATCATCGCACGGAAGAAGGGCTGCGCCTGACGATCAGTTGTGCGCCGGAGGCACAAAGCGCGGTTTTCGACCGCGACCAGTTACGCCAGGTATTATGGAATCTCATGCTTAACGCCTTGCAAGCCATGCCGGAAGGCGGCGAATTGTCGATACGGACGAAGCGCGACGGGGGGAAAATAACAGTGAATATCGTGGATACCGGTTGCGGCATCCCGCCGAGCGCCCTGAAGGAAATTACCAAGCCGTTTATCACCAGCCGCAAAGGCGGTACCGGGCTGGGGCTTGCCATCGTGCAGCGCATCCTGGTGCAGCACGGCACGCAGCTTAGCATTACCAGTCATGAGGGCGTAGGCACCCAAGTCAGCTTTCAATTGAACGGCGATGACTAGCCATGGCTACCATTCTGATCGTGGACGACGAGTTTTCCATCCGCAAAACCCTGGGACTGCTGCTGAAGGCGGACCGGCATCTCGCCCTGGAGGCCAGCGGACTGGAAGAAGCCAAGGTCTGCCTGGAGCGGCATCTGGTGGATCTGGTGATCACCGATATGCGCATCGGAGAGGAGAACGGCCTGGATCTGCTGGCCTACCTGAAGGAGACCGGCTGCACGGCGGAGAGCATCATGATGACTGCGTACGCTTCCATCGAAACCGCCGTGGAGGCGATGCGGCTAGGTTCTTACGATTACCTCACCAAGCCGATCAATCCCGACGAATTGCTGCTGCGGGTGCATAAAGTACTGGAAAAAAAATCCTTGCGCGAGGAAGTGTCGCGCTTGCAGGGAGAATTGTCGGGGCGCGACAAGCTCGGCCATATCGCCGCACGCAGCCCACGCATGGTGGAAATCCGGCAAATCGTCGAGCGTATCCGGGACCGCGACCTGCCCGTGCTGATCACCGGGGAAACCGGTACGGGAAAAGAAGTCCTGGCGCAAGCCATCCATACTATAAGCCTCCGCAGTTCCGGCCCATTCGTTGCGATTAATTGCTGTACCTTGCCGGAGGAGTTGCTGGATTCGGAACTGTTCGGTCATATCAAAGGTTCGTTCACCAGCGCCACATCCAACCGCAAGGGCTTGTTCCAGCAGGCGCACGGCGGCACGCTTTTTTTGGACGAGATCGGAGACATCAGCCCGCGCCTCCAGGCAAAATTGCTGCGCGTCCTCCAAGAAGGGGAGGTGCGCCCGGTCGGCAGCGAAACTTCGATCTTGGTGGATGTGCGCATTATTGCCGCGACTAACCGCGATTTGGAAGCGATGGCTGGACGGGAAGACTTCCGCAGCGACTTGCTGTTCCGTCTCAACGTCCTACCCATTCACATTCCTCCGCTGCGGGAAAGGCGCGAGGACATCTTACCGTTGATCGACCATTTCCTCGATTTCGAGCGCAAGCGGTTAGGCCGCGGTGATCTTAATTTCAGTTCGGCTGCCCGGCAAAAGCTGGTGGAATACGAGTGGCCGGGTAATGTCCGGGAGTTGAAAAATGTCGTGGAACGCAGCTTTGCGCTTCACGCCGGGCCGGTTCTGGATAAACACGAAATCGCCTCGTCGATAAGACTGAATGGGCCCAAAATGCCGCCGGAACCGGAAAAGGGTAAAACCCTCGCCCAGGTGGAAGCCGAGTATATCTTACGGATAGTGGACGAAGCCCGCGGCAACCAGGTTGCCGCGGCGCGCGTTTTGGGTATCAGTCGTTCGACGCTACGCAGAAAATTGGAAGAGATGGCTATTCCACCCTTGCTCTATTCTGATCCATCCCTGTAGCGTTTTGCTACACATCCCCACCCATTTCCTTGTTATTTTTAAGTCAACTTGTTAAATATAAATAATAATCTCATCCTGGCATAAGCATTGCTAGCTCTATTTGTGAGACGCGTTTCCGAAAACGCTGCCACAAACCCTCATGGAGAGCTGGATGGAGCTATTCAAAAAAACCCTTAATCCTGTTGCGGCGCTGGCGATCATCGCCGTCCTCGATATCTTCCTTTTTTTGACCATCGGCGCCTGGACCGTCGGCGGCGGCGAAACCATGATGACCGGGATCATCGCCAGATTCTTCATGGGCGATACCCTTAATCGTATCCCCTTCTGGAATATCGCGTTCCCGCCCGACCCCTACTACTGGAAGATATACATCAGCCTGGGAATGGTGTTCGGCGCCTTCGTCGGCGCTGTGCTCAGCAAGGAATTCTGCTGGCGCATGCCGCACCGCTTGACGGAATGGGTGATGATCACCTTCGGCGGGCTACTTATGGGGATCGGCATCAGGCTCGCGTTTGTTTGTAATGTGAGCACCTTCTTCGGCCTCACGCCGGAGATGAACCTGGGCGGTTACCTGGCGGTGAGCGGCATCCTGGCCGGCACCTGGGTTGGCACTTGGATTTACAAGAAATCTTTGGAGGGATGAGATGACACCTATAGCGGAATGCCTGGCGGCGTTTATTTTCGGCACCACGGTCGGCCTGCTGGTGCAGCGTTCGCGTTACTGCAACGTGGCGGCGCTGCGGGACGCCATGCTGTTCAAGACTTACCGCAATACCAAAGCCATGTTGGTGGCGATGATGATCATGACGGTGGGGTTCACTGCCTTCATCACCGTCGGTGCGGGCAAGCCCATGCATTTCGACGTGGGCTTGAATACCTTTATCGGGTTGTTTTTGTTCGGTCTCGGCATGGTGCTGGCCGGCGCCTGCACCGTTTCCACCTGGGTACGGGCTGGAGAGGGAAACATCGGCGCAGTCTGGGCACTATTGTTCACCTTTATCGGCATGTTCCTGTTTTCCCTGGTCTGGTCCTTCGACTACTGGCCACCCGCACCCCAGACCATGAGCGGCTCGGCCAATCTGGCGGGGCTTCAGTTCGGTTTTGCCAATGCGGCGACCCTGCAGAGCAAGACCGGCATTCCGGCGATCGTATTCGGCGCGGTACAGACACTGGTCCTATATGGTATTTACCGGGCGATCCTGAAACGGGAGCGTGCGGAGGCGCCGGCGCCACAGGCCGAGGCTAGGGAATCGGCCGCCTGCGACGCTTGGGCCGACCAGCCAGCGGAACCCGTTGTGCCAGGCGCCAGGGCAAGCGCCATAGTCGATCACCCGGTGTAGCAGGATTAAAAAACCAAGGAGCAAATACGATGGGATTTTTCAGCAGAAAGACCGAAGCAGCGCCGGCTACGGGCCAGGCGACCGAGGCCCAGTTGCCGGACGGGACGAAGATTGAGGTTAAGCAGCAAATCAACTGTTTGGGCGACTCCTGCCCGCGCCCTCAACTGATGACGAAGAAAGCGCTCTCAACGGCGGCTCCGGGCGATGTTTTTGCGGTCTTGATCGACAACGCCACGTCCGTAGAAGCCATTCCGCCCATGATGAAGGACC
>JAIOJO010000534.1 GCA_019911985.1 Sulfuricellaceae bacterium
TCGCCAAGCAGGCGGTGATGAAGGCCGAGCAGTACGCTTATCGCGACCGTCGGCAGCGCAAGCGCCAGTTCCGGGCTTTGTGGATTGCCCGGATCAACGCGGCGGCCCGGGAATGCGGCCTGAGCTACAGCGTGTTCATGAACGGCTTGAAGAAGGCCGCCATCGAGGTGGATCGCAAGATGCTGGCGGATATCGCGGTGTTCGATAAAACCGCTTTCGCGCAACTGGCCCAGCAAGCGAAAACCACTTTGGGCGCTGCCTAAGGACGCCGCTACCGAAGAAGGAGGCTTTCACGCCTCCTTTTTTTCGCTCTCCCATGGACGAACTCGATAGGATTTTGCAGGAGGCCAAGGAAGCGCTTGCCGCGGCGGCGGACTCTGCTCAACTGGAGCAAACCAAGGCGCGCTACTTGGGCAAAGAAGGGGCCCTGACGAAGCTTCTGAAGGGGTTGGGCAATTTGCCTCCGGCGGAACGCCCCCAGGCCGGCCAGCGGATCAACGAGGCGAAGCAGGTTCTGGAATCGGCGCTCCTCGACCGGCGGGCCGCCCTAAGGGTTGCCGAATTGGACCGTCAATTGGCCGGCCAAGCCTTGGATGTTACTTTGCCAGGGCGGGGCCAAGAGCTGGGAGGCTGGCATCCGGTGACCCGGACCTTGCGGCGCATCGAGGGCTTATTTCGCTCCATCGGTTTCGATGTGGCGACCGGGCCGGAGATCGAGACGGACTATCATAACTTTACCGCCCTTAACATCCCCGAAAACCATCCTGCCCGGGACATGCATGACACGTTCTACGTTGATGATCGGCACCTGTTGCGGACCCACACCTCTCCGGTACAGATTCACTACATGCTGTCCCATCGTCCGCCGTTGCGGATTATCGCTCCAGGGCGAGTTTATCGCTGCGACTCGGATCTGACCCATACCCCCATGTTTCATCAGGTGGAAGGCCTCTGGGTGGACGAGTCGGTCTCGTTCGCGGACCTCAAGGGCATCCTCGCCGACTTCATGGCGCGCTTCTTCGAGCGCGATAACCTGGCGGTGCGCTTCCGCCCTTCCTTCTTCCCGTTCACCGAGCCCTCGGCGGAAATGGACATCGGTTGCGTGATTTGCAACGGTGCCGGTTGCCGCGTCTGCTCGCATACCGGCTGGCTGGAAGTGCTCGGTTGCGGCATGGTGCATCCC
>JAIOJO010000535.1 GCA_019911985.1 Sulfuricellaceae bacterium
ACCCTCTCCCCCGACCCCTCTCCCGCAAGCGGGAGAGGGGAGAACTACGCCAGTCGTGGAATTCACGGCGCCTTGCCCTCTCCTCTGACCCGTCTCGGCTTGCGAGAAAAATCGGGGGAAGTCGGCTGCGTTTGTCTGAGCGTAGCGAGTTTACGCAGCCGCCCGATTTTCCTCGTAAGCCGAGATTCAGCCCGCAGGGCCGGGGCAGCGGAGTCGCCTTTTCTTTGGTTACTTCTCTTTTGGCGAAGCAAAAGAAAGTAACTTGCTGTCGGGCAACCCCCGACACCCAAACTATCCGCGCATAGCGCACAAAACCCCGCGCCGCTTGTAACAACCAGGACAAATACTTATAGTGGCCCAATTGCCATAAGGAAGAAGCTCCTCTGTTATTGCCAGACAAAACCACGGCTCAAGGACAACGACGCGTTACTGCTTTCGTTACGCCGCATCTGTTTTGTTAAAAAACTGCAAAATCAATTGGTAAGCCGACTTACCCAGGGATAATGCCGCGTACAATGCCAGATTATGTTTCACAAGTGAAATCGAATATAACGTCATGCCGCTTACATCCATGCCACTTCGGAGGTTTAGCCCATGGGCTTCTATCTGAGAAAGAGCATCAGCGTTGGACCATTGCGATTCAACCTATCGAAGTCAGGAATCGGTGTGTCGGCGGGGGTAACTGGTCTTCGCTTTGGCGTCGGCCCACGAGGCAACTACGTACACATGGGCCGGGGCGGCCTGTATTACCGCGCGACGCTTCCACCGTCATCTTCGCCTCGTAGCTCGCCAACCCAGCCGCCTTCGCCTATTGCGCCTGAAATACCATCGGGGACTCGCGCACCGCTTGAAGAGATCGAATCGGCAGACGTTTCTCAAATCGTCGACTCTTCCTCTCGTGAGCTTCTAAACGAACTGAACCGAAAGCAGGCCAAGATGCGCTTGTGGCCCGTCGTTGCAATTGCCTCAGTTATTATTCTTGGTTTTGGCATCTCTTCAAGCTGGCCTAGCTGGCTACTGGGCATATTCGCCGTCGCGGGCGCTGCTGGAACGTATGTAGCCCATACTCGAGATGTGTTGGAAAAAACTGTTGTGCTGTTCTACAACTTTGACCCCGACATGGAAACCACCTATGCCCAACTTCATACCGCTGCGAGTCAGCTTGCCAATTGCGCGGCAGCTTGGCATATCGAGGCGTCTGGAAAAGTTCATGACCGGAAATACCATGCGGGAGCAAGCGATCTTGTCCGCCGAAAGAATACCTCCTTTCGTAAGGCAGAACCACCTTACGTCAAGACGAACATCGAAACCATCGCGGTTGGTGTAGGTCGTCAAACGCTCTACTTCTTTCCCGACCGCGTTCTTGTCTATGACCAGAACGGCGTGGGCGCCGTTGGCTATCAAGAACTGCGCATTGAAGTAGGTGCAACTCGATTCATCGAAAGCGTGTCAGTTCCTCGAGATGCCGAAGTCGTTGATCGAACCTGGAAGTATGTTAATAAGTCTGGTGGCCCAGATAAGCGATTCAAGGACAATAAAGAACTCCCTGTTTGCCGATACGAGGAAATCACGCTGTCGAGCCAGTCTGGACTAAACGAAATTCTCCAATTGTCCCGGTGTGGCGCCGGAAACGGTTTCGCCGAGGCCATTTCTTCGCTGGGCAAGAAGATGCCTAAGGAAGGTATCAGTGTTGCGAAAGCGGCATAACCCTGCGGCCCACCGGACACTGCGCAATAAAACGTGTAGCGCCGGTTAGCTCTGCGTTGAACATAACAGCAATCAATTCCCTATAAATCCCCCCTTCCCCAAAAATTCCAAAAACCAGTTATAATTCAACCCGACCGAGGAGCGCTGCAACGGATACACTCCGTCAGGCTCGGTTTTCTAAAGAACTGCGCTCGCCTGTTTCTAACCCGTGCCGGACACGGGATGCCAGGTGAGCAATACTCCCGCATCCCCCCGGCCACAACGCAAGGAGTTCGCTGTGGCTGACACCCAAAACTTTACCGACTGCAAGGTCGCCGATATGTCCCTGGCCGTCTGGGGCCGCAAGGAAATTCTCATGGCCGAGGTGGAAATGCCCGGCCTGATGGCCATCCGCGAAGAAAATGTCGCCGCGCAACCGCTCAAAGGCGCGCGCATCGCCGGTTCGCTGCACATGACCATCCAGACCGCCGTGCTGATCGAAACCCTCACGGCGCTGGGCGCCGAAGTGCGCTGGGCTTCCTGCAACATCTACTCGACGCAGGACCAAGCCGCCGCGGCCATCGCCGCCGACGGCATCCCGGTATTCGCCTACAAGGGCGAATCGCTGGAGGAGTACTGGGATTACACCCACCGCATTTTCGAATGGCAGGGCGAACCGGCCAACATGATTCTCGACGACGGCGGCGACGCGACCCTACTGCTGCACCTGGGTACCCGCGCCGAAACCGATCCGTCCTGCATCGCCAATCCGACTTGCGAGGAAGAACGCGTGCTGTTCGCGGCGATCAAGAACAAGCTGGCGACCTCGCCCGGCGGGTATTCCGCCCGCATCAAGCATATCAAGGGCGTGACCGAGGAAACCACCACCGGCGTGCACCGCTTGTACCAGATGGCCGAGGAAGGCCGCCTGAAATTCCCGGCGATCAACGTCAACGACTCGGTCACCAAGTCCAAGTTCGACAACCTGTATGGCTGCCGCGAATCGCTGCTGGACGGCATCAAGCGCGCCACCGACGTGATGATCGCCGGAAAAATCTGCGTGGTGTTGGGCTACGGCGACGTCGGCAAGGGCTGCGCGCAGGCTTTCCGCGGCATGGGCGCGACCGTGATGGTGACCGAGATCGACCCGATCTGCGCGCTGCAAGCGGCGATGGAAGGCTACCGCGTAGTGACCATGGACGACGTGGCGGGATTGGGCGACATTTTCGTCACCTGCACCGGCAACGTGAACGTCATCAACCACGACCACATGGCGAACATGAAGAACGAAGCCATCGTCTGCAACATCGGCCACTTCGATTCGGAAATCGACATCGCCTCGTTGGAAAAATACCAGTGGGACGAGATCAAGCCCCAGGTGGATCATGTCATCTTCCCCGACGGCAAGAAGATCATCGTGCTCGCCAAGGGCCGCCTAGTGAACCTGGGCTGCGCCACCGGCCACCCGTCCTTCGTGATGTCGGCGTCGTTCAGCAACCAGACCATCGCCCAGATCGAGCTGTTCAACCACCCGCAGAACTACGAGAACAAGGTCTACGTTCTGCCTAAGCACCTGGACGAGAAAGTGGCGCGGCTGCATCTGATGAAAATCGGCGTGAACCTGACCGAGCTGACCGACGCGCAAGCCGCCTACATCGGTGTGCCCAAGAACGGCCCGTACAAAGCGAGCCACTATCGCTATTAACCTGAACCGCGGAGCGCGGAACCCGGAGCCCTGCTCCCGGGTTTCATGCCCGCGCATCTTCGTGGTGAAGAAATGAACAAACCCATTCTCAGTTTCGAGTTTTTTCCGCCCAAGACCGAAGAGGGCATGGACAAGCTGCGCGCGGCGCGCAAACAGCTCGCCCAACTACAGCCGGAATTTTTTTCCGTCACCTTCGGCGCGGGCGGCACGACTCGCGACCGCACGCTGGAAACCGTGCTGGAAATCCAGCGCGAAGGCTTTAGCGCGGCGCCGCACTTGTCGTGCGTCGGCGCGACCCGTGACAGCCTGAAATCGCTGCTCGACGAGTACCGCAGCCACGGCATCAAGCGCATCGTCGCGCTGCGCGGCGATATTCCCTCGGGCATGATAGACCCCGGCGAGTTCCGTTATGCGGCGGACTTAGTGGCGTTTATCCGCCAGGAATACGGCGATATTTTCCAACTGGAAGTGGCGGCCTATCCCGAAACCCACCCCGAAGCCAGCTCCGCCACCGCCGATCTGGCCAGCTTCAAGCGCAAGGTGGATGCCGGAGCCGACGGCGCCATTACCCAGTATTTTTACAACGCCGACGCCTATTTCAATTTCATGGACGAGTGCGGCGCGCTGGGCATAGACATCCCCGTCGTGCCGGGCATCATGCCGATCAACAACTACAGCCAGCTTGCGCGGTTTTCCGACGCCTGCGGCGCGGAAATCCCGCGCTGGATGCGCAAGAAACTGGAAAGTTACGGCAACGACATGCCGTCGATTCACGCTTTCGGCCTGGACGTGGTAACAGCGCTGTGCGACCGCTTGCTGCAAAACGGCGCGCCCGGCCTGCATTTTTACACGATGAATCAAGCGGGCTTGGTGTCCACCGTCTGCCAACGGCTCGGCTTGTAATTCCGTGCTGGGCTTAGCGCGGCTGTTGCTCCCCCGCGCGCCCCATCAAGGGGTACAGGGCCGTTTTCAGGCTGGAAAAAATCTTCGAATGCTCGCCTTCGACCTGGGCCAGCAGCTCCTTCATGCGCTGGCGCTGGGAGGGCATCGCGAAACAGGCGGGGCAATTCTCGAAAATCACCGGCAGATTGGCGTTTTTGGCGAAAGCCGCCGTCTGGCGTTCGCGCGCGGTGATGAAGGGACGGATAACCCGGATGTCGCCTTGGTCGTTGAGGTAGTGGGCTTGCATGGTGCGCAGCTTACCGCCGAAAAAAGCGCTCATCAAAAAGGTTTCCGCCGCGTCGTCCAGGTGCTGCGCCAGGGCCAGCACGTTGTAGCCGTTATCCCGCGCGGCCCGGTACAAGATGCCGCGGCGCAGGCGCGAGCAGAAGGCGCAAAACGAATCCCCCTGCATCGAGGTCTTGGCCTGCTCCAGGATAGGCTGGCTCTGGTAAAAATAGGGGATGCCGAGTTCCGCCAAATAGGCCTTGAGCGGGGATGGATCGTAATCCGGCGACTGCGGGTCCACCGTTGCCGCCGCCAGTTCGAAGCGCACCGGTGCCTTCTTCTGCAGATGCAGCAGCACATGCAGTAAAGACAGGCTGTCTTTGCCGCCCGACAAGCCGAGCAGTACCCGGTCGCCGTTGCGGATCATGTCGAAATCGCCGATGGCGCGGCCGGCGGCGGAGAGTAGGGATTTGGGCGGTTTGATGGGTTCGGTCACGATATCGATCCGGCTTTGGCATTCGTCTCGGTGGCGAATGGCTATTAAAAAATCGGCTTACAGGCTGGCGCTGCGTCCACCGTCCACCGGCACAATCACCCCGGTGATATAGGGTGCGTCCGCCACCAGGAAGGCCACCGTTTTGGCAATATCCTCCGGGCTGCCTTCGCGCTTGAGCAGGGTATGGGCGATGATGCGGCGCCGCTCGGGGTCGTCGAAAGCGGGGTCGTCTTCCGGCCACATGATGGGGCCGGGCGCCACCGCGTTGACGCGTACCTGTGGACCCAATTCATGGGCCAGCGACTTGGTCAGGGCAACCAGACCGGCCTTTGCCAGGCTGTACACCACATAGCTCTTCATCGGGCGTTCGGCGTGGATGTCGGCGATATTGACGATGCAGCCATGGTTTCTGCGCAGTTCGGGCGCGGCCGCCTGGGATAGAAACAAGGGGGCCTTGAGGTTGGTGCCGATCAGATCGGTCCAGTTTTCTTCCTTGATTTCCCCCACCGCCGTCGGGTAAAAACTGGAGGCGTTGTTGATCAGCGCGTCCAAGCGCCCGAATTGCCACACGGTCGCCTCGACCAGTGCGGGCAAACCGTCGCAGGCTAGCAGGTCGGCCTGCACCAAGGCGGCGGAACCGGCGCGAACCCGGTTCAGCTCGTCGCACAGGCTCTGGGCTTCGCCGCGGGACGAGCGGTAATGGATCATCAGCTTCGCGCCGCCTGCGTGCAGGCGGCGGCAAATGGCCGCCCCTACGCGCTTGGCGCCGCCGGTGATAAGCACGATCTTTTCTTGCATGGTATATTCCTTGAGAAGCTGTTTTAGAAAATCCTGAGCCCGCGTTGAGGATTTTCTAAAATAGCTTCTGATGCAACGCGCCAATCTACCATACCATGCCCCCACTCCCCAAACCCTCCGCCGACGCGCTCCAACACAGCCTGCGCCTGTCCGCCCGGATTCGCGACGAAATCGCCGCCGCGGGCGGCTGGATCGATTTCGCCCGCTACATGGAGCTGGCCCTGTACGCGCCGGGCTTGGGTTATTACAGCGCCGGGGCGATGAAGTTCGGGCAGGACGGCGATTTCGTCACCGCCCCCGAGATCAGCACGCTATTCGGCCATACGCTGGCGCGGCAACTGGCGCAGGTCTTGACCGGGGGCGGCGACGTGTTGGAACTGGGCGCGGGTTCGGGCCGGCTTGCCGTGGATTTGCTGAGCGAGCTGGAACGCCTGGACGCCCTGCCGCCGCGTTACTTCATCCTCGAAGTCAGCCCCGATCTGCGCCAGCGCCAGCACGCGCTGCTGCGCGAGCGGGCGCCCCGTCTGGCGGAGCGGGTAAGCTGGCTGGAAAGCCTGCCCCAGCGCTTCAAGGGCGCGATCGTCGGCAACGAGGTGCTGGACGCCCTGCCGGTGCATCTCGCCGTCTGGCGCGAGGATGGCCTGTATCAGCGCGGCGTGGAAGTTCACGGCGAGAACTTCGCCTGGCGCGAACGCCCGCTGACATCCGGCGCGGCGTGGGAGATGGCGCATCGGCTTGATCTTGCGCCGGGCTACCTGAGCGAAATCGCCCCCGCCGTGCCGGCCCTGGTGCGCAGCCTGGCATCCAGCCTGGAACAAGGCGTGCTGCTGCTGATCGACTACGGTTTCGGCGCCGCCGAGTACTATCATCCGCAGCGCCGCCTCGGCACCTTAATGTGCCACTACCGCCATCACAGCCATGACGACCCGTTCTTTCTGCCAGGCCTGCAGGACATCACCGCCCACGTGGATTTTTCGGCCGCCGCCGCCGCCGGGACAGAAGCCGGCCTCGACCTGCTGGGCTATACCAGCCAAGCCCACTTCCTGCTGAATTGCGGCCTTACCGATTTGCTCGGCCAGGTCGGCGCGGAGGATGCCGCAGCCTACCTGCCGCTCGCCAATCAAGCCCAAGCGCTGCTAAGCCCGGCGGAAATGGGGGACTTGTTCAAGGCCATCGCCTTTGGCCGGGGACTCGGCGAGCCTTTGCGCGGCTTTAGCCGGGGCGATAAATCCGCCGCACTTTAGCCGCAGCCGCCCTTTTTGCGCCCAATCGGCCTGCCAGCGCGCCCCGTTGCAACGGCTTTTCAGGCCCGAAACAGCGCCGGGCAACCCGTGCACTCGTTAGATTTGGATTGGCTATTGGCGTACAATAATCATTGGAAATTTCCCCCAATAATGATTGCAGGACGTCGAATCATGCCGAAAACCATCACGGATATCGCAAAGGCCGCGCTGTACCGCCTCACCGATCTCGGCCTGCCGCCGACGCCGGAAAATTATGCCAAGTATTACGCCGAGATACAGGGCGAGAAACCCGATCCGGTTCTCGCGCATATCGTCGATCCGGTACCCCGGGTCGATGTGAAGCTCATGGAGGAGCTTGTCGAGCTGCTCGATTCCGTTTCCGCAAAAACCGCCTTCCTGACGGACGATCTCGGCAAACACCATCAGGAAATGAAGGCCACGGTAGGCGATCTTAGCCGAACGGAAGAAAAAGGCCTGATGCTCAAGCTGCTCGGCTCCATACTCAATACCTCCGACGCCATCCTGACCACCACCTCGGAAACCCACGACGGCTTGTTGATTACTCGCCAGTCCCTGGAACAGATTCGG
>JAIOJO010000536.1 GCA_019911985.1 Sulfuricellaceae bacterium
AATTGCGGCGGCCAGTACGTTCCGGCAATGGCAAACTTGTCTTCATAGCCCTTGAACTTGGAGCTTTCCACGGAACGCGCTTCCAGGCCCACCTTGATTTCCGCGACGGTGGCCGGCTTCGCCATCCACAAGTCGATCAGATTGATCTTGGCATCGCGGCCGATCACGAACAGATAGCGGCCGGATGCGGACATGCGGGAAATATGCACGGCATACCCGGTCTTAATGACATCGACGATTTTTTTGCTATCGCCGTCGATCAACGCAATTTCCCCGGCATCGCGCAAGGTTACCGAGAACAAATTGCCCAAATTGAGCTTGTTCATCTGCTTGGTCGGACGCTTATCCACCGGAACGAGCACTTTCCATGAAGCTTCCATATCCTTCATGCTGTATTCTGGCGGTGTGGGCGGCGTTTGCTGTACATAGCGGGCCATCAAATCCACCTCGTCGTCCGTCAACTCGCCCGAGGTTCCCCAGTTCGGCATCCCGGCCGGCGAACCGTACTTGATAAACACTTTCAGATAATCCGTACCTTTCGCCAAGGTAATATCGGGCGTCAAGGGCTTGCCGGTTGCCCCTTTGCGCAACACGCCATGGCAGCCGGCGCAGCGCTCGAAATAAATCTGGCGGGCCTTGACGAATTCGGCTTCGGTCATTTTCGGCGCCTTGGGATTGGTGTCCTGGTACATCGGCACGTTTGCCAAGGGAGAGCTCCCCGCCTGATAGGCTGTAGCGGCTTGATCGCTGTGCGGCTTCTCATCCGCCGCGTAGGCGCTCAACACCGCCAGCGGCAGTGCCGCAAAAATAGTCCATTTTACCAAAGACTTATTACTGTATTTCTTCATAACGTCCCCCTTCGACTGAGTCAACGATAGATTACCCAAAAATCTATATCGAAGCTCAGTATAGCCAAACTGAGCATTCATCAATTGACGCACGTCAAGACTTCGGAAATAAGGCGGTGCCACTGGTCTCTCGACCTATGGCAAAATCGAAACTATCCTTTTTAGGTCAGGCAGCGAATTCCATGAACGACCCTACCCTGTTCCCATTACTCGCCCATTACAACCGCTTAATGAACGAAAGGCTGTTTGAAGCGGCGGGGAAATTATCGGCAGAAACGCTGCGGGAAGACAAAGGCGCTTTCTTCAAGTCTATCCTCGGCACCTTGAACCACATTATGGTGGGCGACATACTATGGCTCAAGCGATTCGCCTCCAGCCCAGCCCGCTTCCCAAGCTTGATGC
>JAIOJO010000537.1 GCA_019911985.1 Sulfuricellaceae bacterium
GTGCAATTGCTGCGGCAAAACGGCCAGCGCGTCGGCATGGCCGGCGACGGCATCAACGACGCGCCAGCGCTTTCCGCCGCCGACATCGGCTTTGCCTTCGGCTCGGGGTCGGACGTGGCCATCGAGGCAGCCGACATCACCCTGATGCGCAACGACCTGAACCACGTCGCCGACGCCATCGATCTATCCCGCGCCACCATGGGCAAAATCCGCCAGAACCTGTTTTTCGCCTTCGTCTACAATGTGCTCGGCATCCCCTTGGCGGCCTTGGGTATGCTCAACCCGGTGATCGCCGGTGCGGCGATGGCGATGAGCTCGGTATCGGTGGTCAGCAATTCGCTGCTGCTAAAACGCTGGAAATCCCGTTCAAACTAATCAGGAGCACGCATGGAAATCGTCATTTTTAACGTCAAAGGCATGAGCTGCATGGGCTGCGTCAACAGCGTGAAAAACGTGCTGGAGCCGATCCCCGGCGTAGCCAAGGTAGAAGTCAGCCTGGAAACCGGCCAGGTCGCCGTCAGTTTCGATGCCAGCCAAGCGCGCCCCGATCAATTCAAGGCTGCCATCGAAGGCGCGGGCTATGAAGTCATCGCCTGATCCCTGCTGCCTGCCGCCCAGGCGCGTCGAACAGCCCCATAAAAAGGGACTGCTGACACGACTCAAGCGGATCGAGGGACAGGTACGGGGCGTGGCGAAAATGGTCGAGGACGACCGCTATTGCATCGACATCCTGACCCAAGTCAGCGCGGCCAAATCGGCGCTGGACGCCTTGGCCCTGAAACTGCTGGAAGACCATACCTCGGGCTGCCTGCAAAACGCCATCCGCGCAGGCGAAGGCACGGCCGCCATCGGCGAACTCATGGGCATCGTGCGCAAGTTGGCACGCTGAAGGAAATAGCTTACAATTTTGGTCTACTATTAGCCCGAAATCCGATCAATTTAGCCCACCACGAAAGAATATATGGAAAACGAAGACCTCTCCAAGGAACAGCGTATTCTGCGCGTCATGCGTAAAGTACTGGGCAGCATCGTAAAGGATGTCACGCCGCAACCGGGCATGCTGCACCCGCTTTCGGAGCAAACCATCGAGGACATTCGCGCCTGCTTTGCGCTGATTTCGGTGCGCGAAGCCGAACTCGCCGGCCACCTGGGCCTTGCAACGGCCAAGCCCAATTTTACCGACGAGCCGCAAACGGCCAAGGTCGTCTCTATCCACAGCCTGTCGAAAAAGCCAGTTGAATAGCCGAAAATAGCTTGTTTTGGAGCTTCACACAGAATAAACCCAAAGCGGCTCTTTGCGGCTTCAAGTTTGCAGTACAAAGCCCGATGCAGTAAAAACGCCTGGAATCGGCCAATAAGGCCCTGCAACGCCTACGCGCCGGAAAGATACGCGGGGCTGCCGGTCTGGCAATGGACTAGACCGGCTACACGGCCAGAATACTCAATGATGGCGCTGATAGCGCCCTATCAGTTCGGCATGGGCAATCACGTGGCCTTGCATCGCTTTTTCCAGCGCGGCTTTGGTGGGATGCTTCAAGGCCGACAGCACGGTATCCAGCGCGTAGAGCTTATGGAAATAGCGGTGTTTTCCCACCGGCGGGCATGGCCCGCCGTAGCCGGTGCGCTGCCAGTCGTTGACCCCCTGCAATGTCCCCGGCGGCAGTCCTTGTGGCGCCACGCCTTCGGGCAATCCGCTGGCATTGTGCGGGATGTTGTAGAGCACCCAGTGCACCCAGGTCGTTTTTGGGGCAGCAGGGTCGGGCGCATCCGGATCATCGATGATCAAAACCAGACTTTTCGTGCCCTCAGGCACGGCTGTCCAGGAAAGCGCGGGGGAAATATTCTGGCCATCGCAGGTATGGCGAGAGGGAATCTCGCCATTTTCGGGGAAGGATGCCGATGTCAGTGTCAGAGCCGTCATATTCTTCTCCTGGCCGCCGAGGGCCAATCCGCTTGCCGCCGCTAGGGCGGAAATACAGGTAAGAACAGCCACCAAAATGAGCGTCCCAGCCGGATAAGCGGCAAGAGCCCGGTTATCTTCGCCTGGCACGCGCTTGCGGTGAAATTTTAGCTTCAATTTTCCCGTTCCCGCAGTCGAATAGCTTCTTTAGGAGCCTCTGATTAAGTCGCACGGGGT
>JAIOJO010000538.1 GCA_019911985.1 Sulfuricellaceae bacterium
TGCAAGTGATCGCCGACGCCATGTCCGGCTACGACGCGGCTTCCAACGCCCCGCTGCTCAACCGTAAAGTGCAGGAATTCGATTTTGCCGCACTGGCCGGCCGATTCGACGCGGAGCGGACGGCCAACCCGGCGCTTTCTAGCTGGAGCCTGAGCAGCGCCCTGCTCGACTACCACCTGGCGGGCAGCGACAGCGAGGCCTTGGGCGGCGACCTGGCCTACCAATACGGTAAGGGAGGGAGCTTGACGGGGATAGCGGCGACGGCGGCGCAGGACGTGATTGCCGCTCCGCCCTTCGGCGTTCAGGCCCAGGCCTTGCGGCCGCTGGCGAGCTTGCAGGATGGGATGGTGAGGTTGGCTTGAGGGGTTGCCCCCACTCTAATCCTCTCCCGTGCACCCGCAAGGAGTGTCCCCGCCGGGATTGGCCGCAAGCGGCTCAGTCCGGCGAGACGGGGGAGGGTGCAAAAGGAGGCTGCTCGTGTAGGTTGGGGTGAACATTGTGAACCCCAACACCCCCCTCTTTGAATTACGGCGCGGCGGATATACCCGGAGGCGCGTGTTGGGGTTCGCTGCGCTCACCGCCAACCTACGACCATGAGGATGTCAGCGCATGAGTATAGAAAAGGCCTTGTCCCGCTATAGCGCGGAAGCGCTGGATTTTGTTCCGGGGGTGCTGGGCATCCAGGAGCGGCCGCCCCATCCCCTGCCGCGCGCGGTACTGCGGGCGTTGGCCGGGCTGCTGGTGTTCTTGCTGGTGTGGGCGGCATTTGGGCGGCTCGACGTGGTGGCCGTGGCGGATGGCAAGCTGGTTCCGCAGAGTTATCTCAAGATCGTCCAGCCTTCCGAACAGGGGATAATCCAGTCCATTTTGGTCAGCGACGGCGATGCGGTGAAGGCGGGGCAGGTGCTGATGCGCATGGATGCCGCGCTCAACGAGGCCGACGGCAAGTCCTTGCTGGTGGACTTCCGCCACCGCGACTTGCAATTGCGGCGCATCGACGCCGAACTCGACGGCAAGCCGCTGACCCGCGTTGCGGACGATCCGCCCGAACTGTTCCGGGAAGTGGAATCGCAATACCGCTCCAACCGCCGCGCCTACGAGGATGCGCTGAGCCAGGAGAGCCTGGTGCAGGAAAAGGCGCGCCAGGATTTGGCGGGGGCGCTGGAAATCCAGTCCAAGCTGAAGCAAGTGCTGCCGGGCTACCAGGCGCAGGAGGCTGCTTTCGCCCGGCTCGGCAAGGAGGGCTTTGCCGGTAAGCTGATGGTGATGGAGCGGCAGCGCGACCGCATCGAGAAGGAGCAGGATTTGCGCGCCCAGGATCATGCCGTGGCCAGCCTACAGGCCAGCATTGCCCAGTCGAAAAAGAAAATCGGCCAGATTACGTCGGAATATCGCAAGGCCTTGTACAAGGAAAGGGTGGATACGCTGGCGGAATACGGCAAGCTGCAGCAAGCCCTGGCCAAGCAGCAGCACTTGCACGGCCTGCTGGAACTGCGCGCCCCGCAGGACGGCGTGGTGAAAGACCTGGCGACTCATACCGCCGGCACGGTGGTATCCCCCGGCACCGTGCTGATGACCCTGGTGCCGAACAACGAGGCGCTGCTGGCCGAGGTGTGGGTGAGCAATGAGGACATCGGCTTCGTGCACGAGCGGCAAACGGTCAAGCTCAAGTTCGCCGCCTATCCGTTCCAGAAATACGGCATGGTCGATGGGACGGTGACGCGGGTAGGCGCGGATGCCAGCGATAAGCCGGACGGACAGGACAACGCCGCGCCGGGGCCGAAACCCTTGCGCTATCGCGCCACGGTGGCCTTGAATCGCCAATTCATGGAAACGGAAGGCGCTGTCTTCAAGCTCGGCGCCGGCATGGCGGCCAGCGCCGAAATCCGCCTCGCCGACCGCACCGTGCTGGAATACCTGCTGTCCCCGGTGCGCAAGGCTTTCCACGAGGCGGCGCGGGAGCGTTGAGGTATCGGCGCTCTTTTCAGGTATGCTGGCAATGCGACGATTAGGGGGCTTAAAGACCGATGAGCGATAAAGTAAGCAAGAGCAAGGAAGAATGGCAGGCGGAGCTGACGCCGGAGCAATACCGCGTGTGCCGGGAAAAGGGGACCGAGCGGGCGTTTACCGGGGCCTATTGGGATAGCAAGGAACAAGGCGGCTACCGTTGCGCGTGTTGCGGCGCGGCCTTGTTCAGTTCCGCCACGAAGTTCGATTCGGGAACCGGCTGGCCGAGTTTTTGGGCGCCGCAGGGGCCGGACAGCGTGGCGATGGAAACCGATACCACCTTGTCGATGCCGCGCACCGAAGTGCTGTGCCGACAGTGCGGTGCTCATCTCGGCCATGTATTCGCGGACGGGCCCGAGCCGACGGGTTTGCGTTACTGCATCAATTCGGTTTCGCTGGTGTTCGATAAGGACTCGTAAGCCAACGGGCGTAGCCTGCCTTAAGTCATCTCACTAAGCCTTTGCGGCTGGCGCACCCGGAGGCCGTTTCAATGGCGCCACAATTGTTTGCAAACTGTTCACAGTTTCGACACATATCGCCCCGGTCTTTTTGATTTAATTCATTCAATCGTGGCGAGGCTATTCCCAGCCGATGACCGGGACGGGCGCGCATCCCCCTCGAACCGGTTTGTTGCATTGGCCGCCGGGCGCAGGCCTGTTTGTATTCTGTATGTCATTGTCGCGTAACATTAACTTAATGAAGCTGTGGGATATTCGTGAGCCCCAATGCAGGTGGCCGTTTTGTCCCCGGCATTGTGCGCCGCTGTCGGCGAAAGCTGGCGAATATCGATAAGTGAATTTTTACTGGAGGGCTATCATGAGTCCGAGATTGATACGCATACTGGACATTTTGAAACGTTCGAATGAACGCATTAGGGCAACGTTAAGCCTGGCGCGCCGCAATGTTGCAACCTCCTCCCCAGTGCCGTCGGCGCAAAGCTTCGAGCGCTCTGGAGCCGTATCCTGGCAGGAATCCCAGCCGATGAACCGGATGAATTTCGATTATTCTTAGTGCCTCTCAGTCGTTCCCGGCCACGCGTTGCGGCCAGCCCTTTTGGCCGCAACGCGAGTGGCCGGTGTTTCTTCGGACGCAAGGTTTCGTGCGGGCCGCGCGGAGCCGCAAGCAACGAACCCCGTCCTTGCTCGGACGGGGCAGGTCCCGCCGCTATACAAGGCGCGCCGCTGCCGTTAAGCTAGCGCGATGAAACGCTTTTTTCTCCTGGCCCTGTGCGGTTTCGCGCTGCTGCCGCGATACGGTTTCTCCGTCCAGGCCGAGGGCTTGCCGCCGCCGTCGCGCCAGGCTTTATTCGAAGCGCGTCACGCGCTATTCGAGAACCGCGAGGCGGCCCGGTTTGCCGCGGCGGATGTCGACGGCAGCGGCACGCTGAGCCGGGAGGAAGCCGTCGCCCATCTACCGGAAGCGGCGCAGCGATTTTCCGAGATGGACCTCAATCAAGACGGCGAATTATCGCGGCAAGAGGTCGAGGGTTTTGTCCCGCGCTTGAAGTCGCAACGCCGGATGGCTTTTGCGGCGCGGCAAGCGGCGATGCTCAAGCGTGGCGTCCCGCCGCCCTTGCCGCCAGAGCCTTAATCGACGCGCTTCCTTCGCTTGTTTGTGCTAGCCGGATTGCCTATGATGATGGCCTATTTGCCTGCGGCCCTAGGCGGCAACCGGACACTCCGAGGATCTTATGACCCATCCCATTACCGACCGCTTAACGGCTTATGTCAGCCAGGTGGTGCTCGGCAAGGAGCACCAAATACGCTTGTCGCTGGCCTGCCTGCTGGCTCGCGGCCATTTGCTCATCGAAGACCTGCCGGGGGTGGGCAAGACCACGCTGGCCCATGTGCTGGCCCGCGCTTTCGGGCTGGATTTCCAGCGCATCCAGTTCACCAGCGATTTGCTGCCGGCGGATATTCTCGGGATTTCGGTATACGACCGCGACAGCGCGGCGTTTCAGTTCCACCCCGGACCGATTTTCGCGCAACTGGTGCTGGCCGACGAAATCAACCGCGCCACGCCGAAAACCCAGAGCGCCTTGCTGGAAGCGATGGAAGAACACCAAGTCACGGCCGAGGGCGAAACGCGCCGCCTGCCGGAACCCTTTTTCGTCATCGCCACGCAAAACCCGGCTTACCAAATCGGCACCTTCCCGCTGCCCGAGTCCCAGCTCGACCGTTTCCTGATGCGCATCGAACTGGGCTATCCGGACCGCCAAGCCGAACGTGCGCTGCTGCAAGGGCAGGATAGGCGCGAATTGATCGCCCGGCTTGAGCCGTGCGTGGAGCCGTCGAGTTTGATCGAGCTGCAGCAGGCGGCGCGCCAGGTTCACGCGGCGGATGCCTTGTTGGACTACCTTCAGGCCATCGTCGATTTCACCCGCCAGTCGCCGCGTTTCCGCAGCGGCATTTCGCCCCGCGCCGCATTGGCCTTGCTGCATAGCGCCCAGGCTTGGGCGCTGATGGAGGGGCGCAGCGCGGTGCTGCCGGAGGACGTCCAGGCGGTACTGCCGGTCGTGCTGGGGCACCGCTTGCAAGCGGCCGGGCAGCCCGGCGTGCTGAGCCGCGAGGAAATGATGGGGCTGGTGATGGCGGTCGCCATTCCCTGAGCCGCGACCGATGGCTAGCCGTACGCCCCCGTTTCAGCGCTGGCTGGAGGCGCGCATGCCGCGCGGCGGCGAGGTTGCGCTGGCACATCGCAACATCTATATCCTGCCGACCCGTTTCGGCCTGATGTACGCCGCCGCCTTGGCGGTGCTGCTGGTGGCGTCGATCAATTACAGCATCAGCCTGGGTTATGTGCTGACCTTCCTGCTGGGCGGCACGGGAGTCGTTTCCATTTTGCACAGCTACCGCAATTTGGCCGGTTTGCGCTTGCGGCCCGGCAAGGCGGAGCCGGTGTTTGCCGGCCAGCCGGCCTTGTTCCAGATTTGGCTGGACAATCCCGACGCGCGCGAGCGCCCGGCCATCTGCGTGCAGGCAGGGACGCACGAGCCCCTGGCTACCGACCTTCCCGCCGGGCATTGCGGCTCACTCTCCTTGTTGCTCCCGACCCAGGCTCGCGGCGTATGCCGCCTGGGGCGCCTGCAGTTGTACAGCCGCTTCCCCTTGGGGCTGTTCCGCGCCTGGTCGTGGCTGGAACTGGACAGCGAATGCCTGGTCTATCCCGCGCCCGAAACCGGCGCCGTACCCTTGCCGGAGGGCGTCGACGGCGTCCAGGCTGGGGCTGCGCTGCAAGCGGGGCAGGACGACTTCAGCGGCTTGCGCGGCTACCGGCCGGGCGATTCGCCGCGCCACATCGCCTGGAAAGCGGTAGCGCGGGGCAGCGTGTGGCTGACCAAGGAATTTGCCGGGCCGGCCGGCGGCACCGTGTGGCTGGATTGGGATGCGCTTCCCGGCCTGGAGGACGAAGCGCGGTTGTCGCGCCTGTGCCGCTGGGTGCTCGACGCCGATGCCGCCGGCCGTGCCTACGGCCTGCGCTTGGCGGGGCAGGAAATCGGCCCAGCCGGCGGCGAGATCCAGCGCCTCGCCTGTTTGGCGGCGCTCGCCCGCTTCCGTTTGCCGCCGCGCGGGGGCGGGCTGTGAAACCCGCCACGCTGCAGTTGTTGTTGGTGTCGCTGGCCTTGGCCGCCGCTCCCCACGCGCTGCATCTGCCGCTCTGGATGTCTGCGCTGGCGGGCCTGTTGCTGCTGTGGCGGGCTTGGCTGACCCACTCCGGGCGGGCGCTGCCGTCGCGCGGCTTGCTGCTGCTGATCGCCTTCGCCGGGGCGGGCGGGGTGCAAT